>JASMKJ010000187.1 GCA_030749275.1 Acidimicrobiales bacterium | reverse complement strand
TTGTGTGAAACGCAACCAGATCTCGACCAGCCAATAAGACTGATCATCAACCGTGACTTCACCTCGGCGCGGATCACCGACGATGTGACACGCATTGAATCCAAGTTCGATGAGAGCGTCCACATTGTTCCCCTAACCGACCCAGACGGCCGATGTGTAGCAATCGCTCGGCCGCGGGATGCGCCCTTCGCCCTTGCCGGCCGGAACATCGGACCAGGCAAGCCCTGTCTGCTAGTCGCAGAAATCGGCAACAACCACAACGGGAGTCTCGACTTAGCGTTCGAACTGATCGACGCAGCAGTTGAATCGGGTGCCGACTGCGTGAAGTTCCAGATGCGTGACCTGTCATCGTTGTACTCCAACGCCGGTGACGCTGGCGACCACAAGGAAGATCTCGGCTCGCAGTACACGCTGGATCTGCTCACCCGGTTCCAACTCTCAGACAAAGAGATGTTTCGAGCACTCGATCGATGCCAGGACAGTGGGGTCATCCCTCTGGTCACGCCGTGGGACCTGGCCAGCATGAGCAAACTGGAGGACTACGGCATCGAGGGATACAAGACCGCTTCTGCCGATTTCACCAACCATCCACTACTGCTGTCGCTCGCCGATACCGGAAAACCACTCATATGTTCCACCGGAATGACTACGGAAGCAGAGGTTAGAGAGACCGTCAATCTCCTAGTCAGTAAGGGGTGCCAGTTCGCACTCCTCCACTGCAACTCAACGTACCCGACACCGTTCAAGGACGTAAATCTTCGATACATGGAGACCCTTCGCGAGATTGGGGGATGCCCAACTGGATACTCGAGCCACGACCGCGGAACTAACGTATCGATCGCCGCTGTTGCACTTGGTGCCAACATTGTGGAAAAGCACTTCACGCTGGACAAGGCAATGGAAGGAAACGACCACCGCGTAAGTCTCCTCCCAGACGAGTTCGCCACGATGGTCTCAGGAGTAAGGGAGGTGGAGTCATCACTCGGCTTCCCCAAGGCGCGCGAAATCACCCAGGGCGAGATGATGAATCGTGAAGCACTGGGTAAGAGTCTCGTCATCAATACCGAACTCGCCGAGGGCGAACTTGTTGGGCGGCACATGGTCGACGTGCGTAGCCCAGGACGAGGCCTCCAGCCGAATCGCCTCACTGAATTGATCGGACAGCCAGCGAGACGATCCTTGCAGCCGGGCGACATCCTGTTTCCTTCGGATGTGGGAGTACCTACCGCCAGACCCCGCGACTACTCGTTCAGCCGTCCCGTCGGCATCCCTGTTCGCTACCACGATCTCAACGCCCTCAAGTCCCTTTCGAATCTGGACTTCCTGGAGTTCCACTTGAGCTACAAAGACATGGACGAGGACGAGTCGAAGTTCTTTACTGAAACCCTCGATTTGGATCTGGTCGTCCACTCACCAGATCTGTTCGAAAACGACCACCTCCTTGACCTGAGTGCGCCGGAGGACACATACCGCAAGAGGTCAATTGACCACTTGCGTCGAGTAGTCGAGTTGACA
>JASMKJ010000186.1 GCA_030749275.1 Acidimicrobiales bacterium | reverse complement strand
TTGATCAGATCAAGACGCGGGATGATCAGCCAGTTGTCTCTCAACGTCGACTGGAAGGCCCTGATGACCCGACGCTCCGAGGCCGGCATCTTGTCGAGCGGAATGTCCTCTGGAATCAGGAGGCCCATTGCCGAAGACTATGGGATCAAGCGAGTTGCCGTCCGACGCCGAGTTCTCTTGATCTGAGGACTGGGGCGCTCGTGCCCAGTCGGCTATCCGGGCTCGCCGCCGGCCCGGACCGCCAGATTCTCAAGTTCGGCAACGCCCACAAGCGGTGTGCCATTTCGGCGACTGCCATGGATCAACTGCCACCACTCGTCGGGGACAGCCGACGCACCCCAGCGGGCGCCAAGCAGACCGCCTGCGATCGCCGCAACGGTGTCTGTGTCGTTGCCGATGCGAACCACCGCTACGAGTGCGTTCCTGAGATGGTCCCGCTGGTCGCCTTCCAGGTCTGGTTCGGGCCGGGTTAACAGATCGAACAACCTTGGCAACTTCCACCATCGCCTGGTCCTCCTCGCTGGGAATGTCTGGCTTGACAGTGCATACTCAGCTATCAGTGGCCCGCTTGCGCGTATCCGAGTGTTGTCAGGAGACCAAGCCAGCAGCATCGATGCTTCATCCAGCGAGCACCTTGACATCGTTGAGGCATTGGTGAATCGCGATGCTAAATCTGCGGCGCTGCTAATTGAGACTCATCTAGAGCATGTTCTTGAATTATTCCAGAAAGTCTATGGATCTAGACCGTCTGTAATTGAATGATAATCTAGTGGATGTAGTTTCTGGAATATGGTTGTAGAATTGTTTGTCGACTTGCACTAAAGTATTTCAAAAGTATCAAACTCTTAACTTGACGTTTAGAGTATGTTTTGTATATGGTGATATATATACTGATAGCCTTCTAGCTATGAGTATATATTGGACGATAGAGTGACGCTGACTCGAACTAAGCAACGGTTCCTAGATAGGGTATTACAGAATCCAATTATGAATGTATTGCGCATCCATCATGTAGCGTTTGCACACCCTGAAGGTACTGATGTCCACGATGTCCTCACGAAAGTTCTGAATCTTCCCCTCGTCCATACTGAGTATGCCGATGGACTCATTGAGCGAATGATTGATACCGGCGGTGGCTATCTCCAGACAATCGAAGCCGTTGGCGAAGATGGGGTGATCAAGCGTTTCACTGATCGGTGTGGTGCGGGGTTACACCATGTAGCACTCGAGGTAGACGATCTTGCGGCCACGGTTCGTGACCTGATCGACCGTGGGGTGGAGATGATTGACGCAGCGCCTCGGCCAGGTGGAGATGGGACCATGGTGGCATTTGTGCACCCACGAGCCACTTCTGGGCTCCTAGTCGAGTTGGTCGAAGAGATCGAAGAGACCGGTGACCGAAGTTAGAGCCGACGCCAACACTCTGCCAAGGCAGAAACGGTTGCGATTCGGTCGTCGCCAAGAGGAAATATGTGGATTGAGTCCACACCTGTG
>JASMKJ010000185.1 GCA_030749275.1 Acidimicrobiales bacterium | reverse complement strand
TGCCAGGTTCGGTTTAAGACTTCAACCGTCTCGATAAGGGCCCAAGGTCCCTTGGCAAGCCGTTTGCGGAGGGCTTGGACCTGGGTGATTGATGGATTGTACGCCACCAAAATGCCGCCGAGTCGCAAGGAGCGTTCCAGGTGAGGTACCACCTGCCATGGTTCCGGTAAATCCAGCACTGCTCTATCGAAACCGGAGTCATCGTGCTCTTCGTACGCATCGCGAAGCTTGACCTCATATGCGGTAAGGATCTCCGTCCCTAAGAACATTTCGACGTTGGAAACGGCCGTTTCGGCGAAATCTTCGCGAATTTCATACCCGGTGACGACGGCCCCTGCCCGTAATAGGACGGTTGACAACGCCCCCGACCCAACTCCCGACTCAAAGACGCGGTGACCTGGTGAGATATCTGCCAAGATCAGCATCGGCCCAAGATCCTTGGGGTAAATGACTTGAGCACCTCGCGGCATCTTTAGGACGTGATCATTAATTGTTGGTCGAAGCGCCACGAAGCGAGCGTTCGAACCGGTTCTGTACTCACTACCCTCCGGGCTCCCGATAATTTCGTCGTGGGCAATGACCCCTGAATGGGAGTGGAATTCTCCTCCAGGCGCCAATTCGATCAGGTAGCGCCGCTGTCGATTATCAATGAGAACCACGTGTTCGCCCGCAGTGAGACAGTGCGAATTCGGTTTGCTGGCGGTTCTTGATTTCTTCACGGGTGATCGTTTGTTCCTCGCTCGACGTGGTCGATACGCAAAGATTCTCCTGGCTTCAATTCCCGTTGAAACTCCACTCTGGGCTTACGTTTACTGAGGTGTCGTAGGACTCGAAACGCCGTCGCTACAGCTGCTATGGCAACCCATATTCCGCTTCCATTCCTCCCGCGGCGCCAAGAGCTAGCCAGGGCCCGCCCTAGTCGAAAGTCGCTGAATTCAGTTCGCAGTCCCATCAAATCCTGACGATCTCAACGAAGGTTGATTTCTTTCGACCCGCTCGCCGACCCAGGGCAAAGGCAACGACCATTGCTCCCACGACGACAAGCCCAAGCAGCGCTATTCCCGGGCGTTCGATCGGTGCCGGGCTGTCATCCGATTCACCTGTCAAACGTCCGAACCGCGCATGTAGGTCATCAGAAGTGATCCTTGATTCATCTTCGTTGCCTAGTTCAGCCACCTGAGTGTCGCCTTCCGTCACGTTTCATGGCCAGTGTCGTCACTGATATAAGGACCGCGCATGTGATAACGCCACCAAGGTAAGGAACAAAACTGAGATTGCCTTCCAAGGCATCCGTTGTGGCCTGCAAAGTTCTGATAGTTGCCAGAATCAAGAACAGGCCGCCGACGGTAAAGCAGATCGTCCCAACCAGGCCGAAGGTTAAATATCTCCCTAACCCTCTAAGCGGCCCTATTGTCTCTTGTTTGAGATAGGCACGCAGGGTCGCCAACAGATCATCGATGTCACCCCTTAATCCCCCATTTTGAATCGACATCGCGCCTACCTCTGGAGTTTCGTAGCAATCAGCATGCCAGAAGCCTGGCGTCCACCCACTAAGAGTTACGGCTTATTCCCGCCAGCCCCCAGTATTTCGGACAATCCGTCAATCTGTTCCTCGATTAGGTCGAGACGTGTTGCCACTGTTGGCGCCACAAGCAGTGTCTGCTTATCGAACGGGCCTACCGGAGTGAGTTCAGCAATTCGGTAGCTGAGTTCTGCGATCTCAAGGCCGGCGGCGACGGCATCTCCATCCACTGAGCCAACTTGGTAGCCCATCTCTCGAGCCTCTTGAGTAAATATCTCAAGTTTTTCCAATACCTGCTGGGCTCTTTGCATTGTCGCACCACCCGTTTCCTCAGTGATTTCCGTGGTAAGTGCTCTCGGGTAGGGGGCGTCACCCAGCCACTCTTCTACTCGAAGTCTGGTTGTGCCCAGGACAACTAACAGCCAACGACCGTCAGGAAAACGTTCGTGATTTACAATCGTCGCGCCGCAGCCAACACTCGAACGGGTATCGCCTCCCCCAACCTCGTGGCCTCGTTCGATCAGAACTACCCCAAAATCCGCTTTGTTTGCGGTACAGAATTCGGCCATTTGTCGGTACCTATCTTCAAATATGTGAAGCGGGAGGACGGCACCGGGCAGAAGCACAGTTCCCAAGGGAAACATTGGGCTTTCTTTCGGAGTGTTCTCTTCGGAAATAGTCAAAGTCTGCTCGTTGTACGTGGTTGTGAGTCTCGAAACGCTGCCGGAAACCTTATTCATAATTTGAATAGCGGCGGGTGACTTGAGCCGACGCTGTTCAGGACCCATAATCGCGGCTGTGGAGATTATTGCTGCTCTTTTTCTGGAAAGTTTCGATATGCGCCAAGCAGAAGGTGGTTCAGCCCGCCTCGACCTTACGGGCGTCTACTTTTCCACCACCGCTCCTTCGGCGTTTCCGGCAACGCTGCAACCTCATCTGTTGGTTCTGTTGCAGTGCCCACCTGATCACCAAGGCTTCGCAGCGTTAGAAGTTACCTTTCACGCCGATGATCGATCATTGGACGTCCGAAATGTGCAGCCTGTTAACGTCGAACCCGGAAAATTCGGATATAACCTCGTCCAAGCGACGCTAGAGATCACTGAACCCTCAACGGTGGAAGCCCACTGTCGCATTGACGGCGGTCCCGCTACCAAAGTACCACTGACCATCCTTGAGCCTTGAGGAGGCCCAATGCCCTACGCCTCCAGTCTCTCGACACATGGAGATCCAGGCGTTGCCGTGGCCGAAGCCATCGGCCAAATCATCGACAAACTTGGACCTTCTCCTGATCTAGCTGTCCTTTTCGTGTCAGGGGGGTTTGTCGCTCGACTTGATGACTTTGCTCTGGCGATACAGGAAATCTTGGTCCCTAGCACGCTGATAGGGAGTACAGCCGTATCAGTCATTTGTGGTGAAAAGGAAATAGAAAACCAAAGTGCCATTTCCATCTTCGCTGGCAATTTTGATGGGAAAGCCGTGCCTGTTCGACTCAATGACGACGCCTCTGAACTACACGATCTGCATTCTCGTCAAGAGCTAGATGGCATGCCTCACACTTTGGTTCTCCTAGCTGACCCGTTCTCATTCCCGGTGGAAAACGCGATCAACGACTTGGGTTCTCGATTCCCCGACCTTCAAGTAATTGGAGGTCTCGCTTCTGCGGGTAATGCTCCGGGAATAAATCGCCTTTTGCTCGATGATGCCTCCTTTAGCCACGGCGCTGTCGGAGTGCTTCTTGGCGGAGAGGTGATCATAGAACCGTTGGTCTCTCAAGGTTGTCGACCTATCGGATCACCACTGATTGTTACTAAATCGGAGGGAAACCTGATTTACGAGCTCGCTGGTCAACCCGCGCTGGAAAGACTCCAGGACATGGTCAAAGAAAT
>JASMKJ010000184.1 GCA_030749275.1 Acidimicrobiales bacterium | reverse complement strand
GGAATTCCGCAGTCCATGCACCTGCTCGCTTGATCTTTCAGATCCGCTTGATCGAAATCCTCGTACACCTCGTTCCAATCAAGCAGGCGAACGGGTACCGGTCGGCGCGATGGATTTTGTCTCGGATGTTTCAGGAATCCGCGAATGTCAGCCATTTCCACTCACCCCTTCGCCGCTGCCATCACAGCTTCTTCAACGTTGTGACCATGTTCTTCGGCTGTAGCGATCGCATCGAGCACTCGCCGATAGTCCTTTGGCATGACTTTTTTGAAGGAACGGACATGTTGATGCCAACGATCAAGAATTTTGGAAGCGACGGTCGAGTTTGTTTCATCAAGGTGACGTCGAATGATGTCTCGAAGCGCATCGGCGTCTTCTTCGGACAACGAACTTTCTAGGTCCACCATCTCGGTGTTGAGATTGCGATGGAACTCGTCGTCGGGATCGAAAACGAATGCCATCCCGCCTGACATTCCCGCACCGAAATTTCTGCCGGTAGCGCCCAAAATGACGACGGTGCCACCGGTCATGTACTCGCAACCGTGGTCGCCGACACCTTCGACAACCGCTGTTGCCCCCGAGTTACGAACACAGAAACGTTCACCCACTATTCCTCGGATATAGGCCTCACCTCCGGTCGCGCCGTACAGGATGACGTTTCCCGCGATGACGTTTTCTTGTGCAATGAAATTTGGGGAGGCGTTTCTTGGTGGTTGAAGGGTAATTCGACCGCCGGATAAGCCTTTACCCAAGTAGTCATTCGCGTCTCCGCACAGACGCAGGGTGATGCCTTGTGGGACGAAGGCACCGAAACTTTGACCTGCTGAACCCGTCAACTCGACGTCAATTGTGTTGTGAGGTAGTCCGTCACCTCCGTAGGTCTTGGTGAGGTGATGACCAAGCAACGTCCCGACAGTGCGATTGACGTTCGAAACAGGCAGTTCGATTCGGACCGGGGTGCCGTCTTTCAGTGCTGGTTGAGCCTGTTGGATGAGTTCCTGGTCCAATGCTCTCTCCAGGCCATGCTCTTGACTCTTGGAGCAGAAGCGATCTTGCTCCCATGGAGAGGTTGGTACGTGAAGAATCGGGGTCAGGTCGAGACCCTCGGCTTTCCAGTGATTCACAGCGCGGTCGACGTCGAGACAGTCAACTCTGCCTATTGCTTCTTCGATTGAACGGAAACCGAGCTCAGCCAAGTATTCCCTTACTTCTTGGGCCACATATTCGAAGAAGTTGACAACGAACTCTGCTTTGCCGGTGTACCTGGCTCTGAGTTCCTTGTTTTGGGTCGCTACACCGACCGGACAGGTATCGAGGTGACAGACGCGCATCATTACGCATCCAGATACCACCAACGGTGCAGTGGCAAACCCGAACTCTTCAGCGCCGAGCAGGGCTGCGACGATGACGTCTCGACCGGTCTTTAATTGTCCGTCGGTTTGCACCACTATTCGGTCGCGGAGTCCGTTTATCAACAACGTTTGTTGAGTTTCGGCTAAACCCAATTCCCAGGGTCCGCCCGCATGTTTCAGTGACGTGAGTGGTGAAGCGCCCGTGCCGCCGTCATGACCTGAGATGAGAACCACGTCGGCTTTGGCTTTGGAGACACCCGCGGCCACCGTCCCGACTCCTACCTCAGCGACCAGCTTGACGTGAATCCGGGCGTCGGGGTTTGAGTTCTTCAGATCATGAATGAGTTGTTTTAAGTCCTCAATTGAGTAGATGTCGTGGTGGGGTGGGGGAGAAATCAGACCAACCCCCGGCGTGGAATGACGGGTCTTCGCTATCCACGGCCACACTTTGGGGCCCGGGAGTTGGCCGCCTTCACCAGGTTTTGCTCCTTGAGCCATTTTGATCTGAATGTCGTCGGAGTTGACCAAATATTCTGAGGTCACCCCGAACCGGCCGGACGCCACTTGTTTGATTGCTGAGCGTCGGGAATCACCGTTGGTGTCTGGTACGAAACGTTCGGGGTCTTCTCCGCCTTCGCCGGTGTTGGATTTCGCCCCTAACCGGTTCATGGCGATGGCGAGCGTCTCGTGTGCTTCAGCTGAGATGGACCCGTAGCTCATCGCGCCAGTCGAGAATCTCTTGACGATTTCACTCACCGGCTCCACTTCGTCTATGGGGATCGGTCCTCGTTCGTTTGAGGTCAGGGTGAATAACCCTCTAAGTGTGGCCAGTTCCTCTGACTGGGTGTCCACGAGTTGGGTGTATTCCTTGAAAAGTTCGTACCGACCTGTGCGAGTGGAATGCTGCAGCTTGTAGACCGTCTCTGGGTTAAATAAGTGAAATTCGCCCTCTCGCCGCCACTGGTACTCGCCGCCCGCCCACAGATCCCGATGAGCTACTTCTTCGGGGTTGTCTAGATATGCGAAGCGGTGCCGAAGCGCCACCTCTTCGGCAATCACATCAAGATCGACGCCCCCCAGTTTCGAACTTGTGCCTGTGAAATAGTTATTGATGACTTGGTGAGACAGGCCCACGCATTCAAATACCTGAGCGCCTGTGTAACTGGCAACGGTGGAAATCCCCATCTTCGACATGATTTTGAGGACACCCTTGGAACAAGCTTTGATGTAGTTCCGAACTGCTGTTTTGCTATCGATTTCAGTGATTGCTCCTTCCTCAATCAGATCTTCGATTGATTCGATAGCGAGATACGGATTGATGGCCCCAGCGCCATAACCGAGCAGCAGTGCCATGTGATGCACTTCTCGAGCGTCACCACATTCGACAACGAGTCCCACTTCAGTTCGGGTGCGGTTACGCACCAAATGATGATGGACGGCGCCCGTGAGTAAGAGAGATGGAATCGGAGCGTTCTCTGCGTTGCTGTACCGGTCGGACAGCACAATCACTTTGGTGCCGTCAGTGATCGCGTCAGAGATTCTTGTTTGAATGTCCTCGATTGCTTTTTGCATTCCCGCGCCGCCTTCGGCAACGGGATACAGGCCGTCAATCGCGAACGACTTGAATTCGGGATGGTCGTCGTTTTCGTTTAGATACAGGACCTTGGCGAGATCTTCGTTGGAGATCACTGGGTGGGGGAGAACGATCTGCCGGCAAGATCCCGGACCGGGTTGCAGCAAATTCCCCTCTGGGCCTATCACCGAAGATGTGGAGGTGACCAACTCTTCTCGGATGGCGTCCAATGGTGGGTTGGTGACCTGAGCGAAAAGTTGAGCAAAATAGTCAAAGATCAATCTGGGCCGTTGAGACAGCACCGCTATCGGGGTGTCGGTACCCATTGAGCCGATCGGCTCCGCTCCAGTGCGCGCCATGGGTGAGAGCAAGATTTTGAGTTCCTCTTCGGTGTAACCAAAGGTGCGCTGTCGTTTCACCACAGATGAATGCTGAGGTGTTAACAAGAAACGGTCAGGTAAATCGTCGAGATGCAACAACCCTTCTTGCAGCCAGTCCCCGTAGGGAGCTGCCTCAGCGAGCGTGCTTTTGATTTCTTCGTCACCAATGATGCGTCCTTGGTCCGTGTCGACCAAGAACATCCTTCCCGGTTGCAGTCGCCCTTTTTGTACAACGGTGCTCTGATCGAGATCGAGTACACCCACCTCGGAAGCGACCACGACCAGTCCGTCGTCAGTCACCCAATATCGTGACGGGCGTAGGCCGTTGCGGTCCAGGACTGCTCCTATGACAGTTCCGTCGGTGAATGCGATGGAAGCGGGTCCGTCCCAGGGTTCTATCAGCGAGGCGTGGTATTCGTAGAAGTCGCGTTTCCATTGGGGGAGACGTTCATGGTTCTCCCAAGCTTCGGGAATCATCATCAACACCGCGTGGGGCAGGGTGCGTCCGCCAAGGTACAGAAGCTCCAGCGCCTCGTCGAAGCTGGCGGTGTCAGATGCCCCTTGTGTCATCACCGGTAACGCCCGCTGGAGGGCGTCGCCGAATAGTTCGGTTGACAGTTTCCCTTCGCGGGCGTGCATCCAGTTTCGGTTCCCCATCACAGTGTTGATTTCCCCGTTGTGAGCAATGAGGCGATATGGGTGGGCGAGGGGCCAGGAGGGAAACGTGTTGGTACTGAACCGTGAATGGACTAACGCGAGGGCGCTTTCCAGTCGTTGGTCAGTCAAGTCGGGAAAGAATTCGGGTAACTGGTCGCAGGTAAGCATCCCTTTGTACACAAAGGTGCGGCACGACAACGACGGGAAATAAACGGCTGGTTGGATCTCATGTTCGATTCTTTTGCGGAGAATGAACACAGCCCGTTCAAGATCGAGATCTCTTATGGGGGAGCTATCTGCGCCTGCGATGAACACGGTCCGAAAGACCGGCATCGCATCGGTAGCGAAACTTCCCAACGAAGAGCTAACAGTTGGCACCTCTCGCCAACCAAGAACTCGAAGGCCTTCCTGTTCGGCGAGCGCTTCAATGGCTTGAGCCGCACCATCGGGGTCCTCAGATGGGAGGAACGCCATACCAGCTGCATAGCTACCAGCCTCGGGTAGATCGAAATCTGTGACCTTTCGAAAAAATGAGTCAGGCAGCTGAATCAGCATTCCTGCCCCGTCACCAACGTTTGCTTCCGCGCCGGTCGCGCCACGATGGTCGAGTTGATACAAACACGTCAAACCGCGTTGCACCATGTCATGGGAACTGCGGCCATGCATATCAACAACAAAGGCAACACCGCACGCATCATGCTCGAACCGAGGGTCGTACAGACCTTGGGTCGCGGGCAAACCGAGTTCGCTCTGTGTTGTTTCGTGCATGGGTGACGTCCGATATAGGGGAACGTTTGGTTCGATGTTCTCGATACAGGGACGTCGTTGGCCCAGGTAGAACGCTATCAGAGGGTACCTACCCCAGATGCCTCTCCAAACCCGCAACCACCAATCAGCACAGCCAAGTGACGCACGCCCCAAATAATGAGGGTTATCCGGTGGTGTCGATTGCGGTGGTGTTGGGGTTGGTGTGGGCTCGCAGTGTGGTGTTGTGGGTGGAGCCTAAGAGATCAAATAGTCCGCCGTCTGCACCTAACGCGCGTAAACCCGTTCCGGCTGGGGTGACATCGATCAACTGACCGTTCAATGTTTGGGTGTCAAAGATTTTGGTGGTGAGAGCGGTGATGTCGGGGGTGGTGGTGATGTCACCGAAGGTGTGAATGGTTCCGGTCGCGGACAACAGGTAATAGCCGCCTGGGACCAAGTGGCCGCCGATGATGTCGGTGACGCCTTGCCCCCCAAGCGACCCTTGGAACAGATCAAGCCCAAAAGAGAA
>JASMKJ010000183.1 GCA_030749275.1 Acidimicrobiales bacterium | reverse complement strand
GATTCACCCCGTACTTTTCTTGGACTTCGTGAGTTCCCAGGATCACGTCTTTTCTCCGATCCCACTGAAATACTTTCCCGCCGACGCACTGGGCTAAGTCTTTATCGGGTGTGCATATCAACACTCTGGTTACCCGGGGATCGTCGTCAGCCATTGCAGAACCTGCTGCAAGCGCGTCATCGGCTTCGAATTCCACCATGGGCCACACTTCAATCCCGAGAGCTCGAAGGCCTTCTTCGAGAGGCTGGAATTGTTCCCCAATTAAGGGGTCCAAATCGGAGCCATCTTTGTAATCCGGCCACAATTCGTTGCGGAACGAGGTGATGGTGGAATCGGTGGCAACTGCTAGGTGTGTCGCCCCGGCCTCGAGAAGACTGATCACACTATTAAGGGCCCCGCGTACGGCTCCAATTTCTGAACCGCTCGGTGTTTTTCGCGACGGCACGGCGAAAAAGTGTCTGAAGAGCTCGTAGGTTCCGTCGATTAGGTGTACTTCAAAAGACATTTTGGGTCATCTCATTGGACTTGCACCGACCTTACCGGTCTACTGTTGGCTCCAACATCGATCAGTAAACCGAGGAAACACGTCATGAAGGTGCCTTTCACTATCTCCGATTTCTTGTATCGAGCAGAGAACGTTTATGCAGACCGTATTGCGCTTGTCGACGAGCCTGGCATGCCGGGGGGCGGCTTAGGGGAGTTGACTTGGCAGGAGTTCGGAGTAAAAGTCCGCGAGCAAGCCGCAAAACTAGACGAACTCGATATAGGCGCAGGCGAACGCGTTGCAATGGTTTCACAAAATTCTGGACGATTGATGACGTCGTTCTGGGGGGTTTCCGGGTACGGCCGAATTTTTGTCCCTATTAATTTTCGACTGAGCCATGACGAAATTTCTTACATAGTCGACCATTGCGGGGCATCAATGCTCCTCGTTGACCCTTCAATGGAAGACACCTGCAAGGACATCGACATTGAGCACTTCGTGGTAATGGGTACTGATAGTGACGATCAGATGTATCTCTCGGGTGGCGAACCGAAATCGTGGACCCCGGACGAAGACGTGACCGCGACAATCAATTACACCTCCGGCACAACCGCTCGCCCGAAGGGCGTTCAACAAACTCACCGGGCTTTATGGGTAAACGCAACGACTTTCGGTTGGCATGCCGGGGTGAGCGATAGGGACAATTATCTGCATACTTTGCCGATGTTCCATTGCAACGGTTGGGGGATGCCCTATGCCGTGACGGGTATGGGAGGCAAGCATGTGGTGCTGCGCGAGGTGCGTGGAGACGAGATTCTCAAACGCATCGAAGAACACGACATCACCTACCTGTGTGGGGCCCCAGCGGTTGTGGCAGCAGTGTTGGAGGCAGCTCAAGACTGGGAAGGAGAAATACCCGGACGAGGTCGAGTGAGGATGGTCGTGGCAGGGGCTCCGCCGCCAACCCGAACGATCGCCCGCATGGAAGAAGAGTTAGGTTGGGAATTTATTCAGATCTACGGTCTCACTGAAACTTCACCGCTCTTGACTATGAACCGCTGCAGATCAGAGTGGGACGATTTCGATTTCGAGGAAAAAGCGCGCAAACTGAGCCGCGCCGGGGCGCCAGCCATTGGGGTGAAAATCGACGTCGACGGTCAGGGGGAAATTTTGGCTCGCTCGAATGTCGTTCTTGAAGGCTATTGGGAACAACCAGAAGCAACCGCTGATGCGATCGTCGACGGCTGGTTTCATACCGGGGACGGCGGCACGATGGACGACGAGCACCACGTGACGATTTCCGATCGTAAGAAGGACGTGATCATCTCGGGCGGCGAAAATGTCTCTTCGATCGAGGTGGAAGATGTGATCTTCAGTCATCCTGCAATAGCTGAGGTTGCTGTCATTGGGGTTCCCCACGAGAAGTGGGGAGAGACGGTGAAAGCTCTCGTCGTGTTGGTTGAAGACCAGAATGTGTCGGAGCAGGATCTGATTGATTATTGCCGCGAGAAGATGGCGCACTATAAGTGTCCGACTTCTGTCGAGATCCGAGACGAGCTCGCCCGTACCGCCACCGGCAAACTTCAAAAATTCAAGCTCCGTGCCCCGTATTGGGAAGGCATGGAGAAGCAGATCAACTAGTTACCCAACAAATTAATACTGAGAGTAGTGACTCTTAGAGTAATTGCTCTTAAACTCTGGGCATGCGTGTCGAACAGCTGGCCGGAGATTCCCAACTCAGCGTTGACACGATCCGCTACTACCAAAAAATCGGCATCCTGCATCCTCCGACGCGCGAGGGAAGAGTCGCTGTGTACGACGATTCTCACGCCTCGAGACTCCACGAGATTCGACAACTGTCAGATGAGGGATTCAGTTTGGCTCAAATCCAGCGCCTCTCAGATTCCTCCCCTCACCCGTTGCTTTCTTCGCTCAATGGCACCTCGGAATCACTCTCTTTCAACGAACTCGTGGCCGAGTCCGAACTCGACGAGAAGATTGTGCGGCTCGCAGTCGATGCCGGGCTCATTCGGCCACTGACGACAACCGACGACCGGTTCGGAGCCGACACTCTCTCAATGTTGAAAGCAGGCGTCGGGTTGCTCAATGCGGGCGTGCCTTTTGATGAATTGGTTCAGTTGGCAGTTCGACATGCACAGCACATAGAAAGCGTCGCTAAAGATGCTGTGGTGCTGTTCGCGCAACACCTGAACGAAACAAGCGGCTCTTCCCAAGCCGAAACTGTCGCGAACATCGTCCCGGTGGTGACCGAGTTGGTAGCCCAGCATTTCCGTCAAACGCTTGTGGAACAAGTAGGCCATCATCTGATGAACGAAGTCGAGTCGTCGTGACAACATTGGCTGACTCCCGCACCTTGACGTTGGTTCGAAAACAGGTGGACCAACCTGTCGACCTCTTGGGGTTATGGGCAACCTCACGTCATTACCAGAAGGCGTATTGGTCCATCCCAGATGAAGGGTTCGAATTTGTTGCTCTCGGCAGGGCACGACACTTCAGAACCGAACAACGCCGCGACAGATTCCAATCAGTTCGCGCAGCTATGGGGGACCTTCAAGTCGACTTAGTGGGTGAACCCGGCCCTGAGTTTTCAGGGGGAGTTCTTGTGGGTGGTTTCGCCTTCAGTGACCGGGAACTGGAACGTCATCCTGATTGGGCGGTCTTCGGGGGCGGTGAATTGGTGCTACCTGAAATCTTCGTGGTTCGCTCCGACGATTCCATC
>JASMKJ010000182.1 GCA_030749275.1 Acidimicrobiales bacterium | reverse complement strand
CTGGGTACCGGGAAGAGAAATCCCTGTACCGCCGAGCGCTTCAATCACAGCATCTTGGTTGTTCATCTGAGTCAGGCCCTTACGTACCCGAACATCATCCAACGGTGGGTTGTTGTTGTTGTATTGGCCACCGCCGACATTGTTGCCCTGGAACTCAAGGAGAACGATGTCTGCACCGTCTGCTTTAGCGGCGCGGGCGTCACGAATGGTGCCTTGACGCAGCGTTTGCATCATGCTCGTAGTGCCGGAAAGCAGTGAGTCAAGACGCGTTCCTTCGTCCGGAATGGGTCGGAACGATATTGAGTCGAGATACGGCAGTTGATTGCCGTCCCCGTCACTCATCCAGTAGTTCGGATTACGAACGACAATTGTCTCGTTATCCAAATCGCGACTGTCCATCATGAACGGACCGGTTCCGACGGGATTCATTGAGAAACCGTCGAAATCTTCGTTCGCTGCGGCTGGATCAAACACCCCGCCGAGACCGACTCCGTAAAGGAACGCAGGAAACGCGGAATGTGCGCCAGTGAGTACGTACTGAACGGTGTACTCATCGACGGCCACTACCTCGCCGACCTTCGCCGCTGACACGACTCCGGCGGCAACGGCTCCGACTTTCTGAAGCTCAAACATATCTACCAACGTTTGGGCGTTGAAAGCGTTGCCGTTGTGGAACGTCACTCCTTCCTGGAGTTCGAACGTCCATGCGGTGTAGTCGTCGTTAGGCGACCATGATTTGGCGAGCCACGGACCGTAAGTACCATCGGCACGTCTCTCGACCATCCGATCGATCATGGATGTCATCATGACGAGACAAGGAGAGGAGCAAGCGTCCTCCCACGGGCGCAAACCCGTGCTTTCTGCCTCTAGGCCAATAGTGACGCTGCCGCCGTAGCTGCTTTCCTCTACGACTTCTTCCACTTCAGTGTCAACGTCCCCTTCGGCTTCAGTTCCCGCCTCTAGAACGGTGTCTTCGGTTTCGGGTGCTGTTGTTGTTTCTGTTTCTGTTTCTGTGCTGCTCTCGGTATCCGAGCTACTACTCGAGTCCGAATCGCTGTCTCCGCAAGCTGCGCCGATAAGCGCAATTACAAAGAGCGGAGCGATGAGCTTTAGCCAGCTTTTCTTCATGTGAACCCTCCCTGAGTTCTAACTCTAATGCTGGATATTGCGATGCGTGTAATCCGCATCGTCTGGCTTCCCGGGTGGAGAAGCAAATGTTGTTCAGGCGCTCACCTCCGCCATTTCGGAAACGGAGGCGAGTGGGTGGTGACAGGCAACGTAATGGTCGTCAGCAACTTCACGCATAAGCGGCTCTTCCTGAGCGCATCGCTCAGTGGCGTAGCTGCATCTAGTACGAAATCGACACCCGGAGGGCGGGTCGATAGGAGAAGGCACATCACCTTCTTCAACCATCGTCACGTCTAGTGGGGCATCCGGATCTGGTACCGGGCTTGATCCTAAAAGTAATTCGGTATACGGGTGAGCGGGAGTGGAATATAGGGCATTCGCTTCTGAAACTTCGCAGAGTTTGCCGAGGTACATCACAGCAACTCGGTCAGAAATGTTCTTCACCACTGCCAGATCATGAGCGATAAACACCAACGTCAATCCATAGTCGGCCTTGAGATCCTCAAGCATATTCAATATTTGAGCCTGCACGGACACATCGAGGGCTGACACCGGTTCGTCGCAGATGATTACTTGAGGGTTCAGTACCAGAGCCCTGGCAATTGAGATTCTCTGGCATTGGCCGCCCGAGAATTCGTGGGGTCGTTTCTCGCGGGCAATATCTGGATCGATGCCAACCGCCTCCAGCATTGTGTTTACAAGGTCGTGTTGTTTCGTTGAGTCTTGAGGACCCCACACGCGCAGTGGCTCGGCGACAACATCGCCGATCTTGCGGCGGGGATTCAGTGACGAAATCGGATCTTGAAAGATCATTTGGAGATCTGTGCGCACCTGCCTAAGCGCTTCGTCATCAAGAGTTGTGAGATCGGTGCCGTTGTAGGCCACGCTGCCCGATGTTGGGGCAGGAAGTTGGATGAGGGACTTGGCTGTGGTGGATTTCCCGCAACCGGACTCACCCACAAGCCCAAGAGTTTCACCCTGTTTTACGTCAAAGCTAATGCCACTAACGGCATTGACTACCCGGCCTCTCGACACAGGAAACTCGACTACGAGGTCTTCTACGCGGATCAAGACATCTTCGGGGGAGCGCAGGTGGGCCTTGCCGGTACCAGCCATCAGGGATTACCTGAGTTCAACTTGACCGGCGTTTCGTCGACGATTTGTCCTTGTGCCACTGCCAGAGTGGCGAGGTGACCTGATGCAAGATTCTTTTCCCAGGCTTCCCGATTTTCGGGTGTACCGACCTGGTACCAACACGCTGCTAGATGTCCTTGCTCGGACTCGACGAGGGGGGGTTCCTCTTCAAAGCACCGCTCTTGGGCATAAGGGCAGCGCGGGCTGAACGAACAACCTTCCGGCGTTGTTATGAGAGTTGGCGGCCGACCAGCTATTGCCGCAAGTCGGGTATGGCTGGGCTGATCTGTTTTCGGGATCGAACGCAGGAGAGCCTCCGTGTAGGGATGAGAAGTCCTTTGGAAGATCTCCGCGGTTTTGGCCTGTTCGACGATCTTCCCGGCATACATGACCAGGATCTCATCGGTCCGTCCGGCGACGACACCCAAATCGTGAGTGACTAGGACCATGGCCATTGACCGCTCTTGTTGCTGCATGCCGAGCAGGTTGAGAATTTGGTGCTGAACAGTGACGTCTAAAGCAGTGGTTGGTTCATCAGCAAAAAGCAGTTTTGGGCTACAAGCGAGTGCAATGGCGATGGAAACCCGTTGACGCATACCTCCAGATAGCTCATGTGGGAAGGCATCGATTGCAGCTTCGGCTTCGGGAATCCGAACGCTCCTCAGGAGTTCAACGGCGAGTTCCTTAGCTTCGGTTTTCGAAGCGCCGAAGTGCTTGCGGACATGTTCGTGCACCTGTCTGCCAATTTTGACTACGGGGTTGAGAGAAGTCATTGGGTCCTGGAAAACCATTGCTACTTCTTGACCCCAGATGTCAGCCATTTCGCTCATCGGAAGATCAAGCAAGTCTTTGCCGAGAAAGTTGACGTGTCCGGACGTGTGGACGTTGTTTCCGAGGTTCAACCGCATGATGGTGCGTGACAGGACTGTTTTACCGGAACCGCTTTCGCCAACGATTCCCATCGTTTGTCCTGGTTGCAAGGAAAAGCTCACTCCATCGACTGCACGGAGACGCCCTGCGCCAATTGTGAAATGGGTGCTGAGGTTCTCAACCGTCAAGAGCGGTTCGGCCCGCGGGGGAGTCGTTGCTTCAGTCACTATCGTGCTGATCCCCTTCCTCGCCAGGGGCCACGGAGGCTTCCTGCGTTAGGCAGCCTAACGTGCGTTCAGTCGCGAAAAACTAAGCTATGTGGCGCAAAAATTGCAAGAACCAAGTGAGACAATTCTGAAACAAAATAGATAAGGCACCTTCGACGACTGTTGCAGAGTCGAGGAATTGATTTGAGTTGGCTGGATGTAGCTAGTTCACACCGCAAACCGGTCGATGATCTCGTTGAAGGTGTTGCTGGGCCGCATGGCCGCAACAGCGAGTGCCGGGTCGGGGAAGTAGTAGCCGCCTATATCCATGGGTGTGCCCTGACATTGGATTAATTCGTCAAGAATTTGTTGTTCTGCGTCTACTAGTTCCTCCGCTAGTGGTGCGAAAAGGCCAGCAAGCGAGGAATCTTCTGTCTGATCTTTCATTGCTTGGGCCCACCACATAGCCAAATAGAAGTGACTGCCGCGGTTGTCTAACTCGTTCACTTTGCGACTTGGAGATTTGCCTTCGTCAAGAAGTCGACCCGTGGCTGTGTCGAGAGCGGCACCTAACACTTGCGCGGTTGGGTTGTTAGAAGCACGTGCCAAATGCTCAAAGGAGACAGCTAAAGCGAGAAATTCCCCCAGGCTGTCCCACCGAAGATGATTTTCGGCCTCAAATTGTTGGACGTGTTTAGGCGCCGAGCCACCAGCGCCAGTCTCGAACAAGCCACCCCCGTTCATGAGGGGAACGATGGAAAGCATTTTCGCAGAAGTGCCGACTTCAAGAATGGGGAACAGATCGGTGTTGTAGTCGCGCAACACGTTGCCGGTAACAGAGATGGTGTCTTCTCCGGATCTAATCCTCTGCAGGGAAAGCCTGGTGGCCTCAACCGGAGAGAGAATTTCAATGACAAGGCCGTCTGTATCGTGTTCGCCTAAATATGTGTGAACTTTGGCAATGAGTTCAGCGTCATGGGCGCGGGTGGAATCAAGCCAAAAGACGACGGTAGCTCCGGTAGCGTGCCCTCGGGCGACGG
Source organism: Acidimicrobiales bacterium (assembly GCA_030749275.1). GTDB lineage: Bacteria > Actinomycetota > Acidimicrobiia > Acidimicrobiales > Poriferisodalaceae > UBA6944. Next base: position 72 of record JASMKJ010000182.1, on the reverse strand, counting down.
CCAACTTGACCCAATCCCTGATGGCGGCGTCCTTGACGGAGCACATCCTCCAAATATCTCCTGACTCAACCT
>JASMKJ010000181.1 GCA_030749275.1 Acidimicrobiales bacterium | reverse complement strand
CGTTGTTTTCGCTTTGTTAATAGTGACTGGCCTGTGTTGGTTCTTGTTTGATGTCGAATCTCAACACGTAACAGCTAATTTCGCGGTCACTTTGCTTGGCTTCGGATGGGTTGGCGGACTTGGGTCTTTCGGGGCCCTGATTCTCGCTCAACCCAATGGCGATGCAATTTTGATTGGGGCTGTCATAGGTACCATCTCCTACGACGTAGGTGGTTATGTCATTGGTAGTACCACCGGCCAATCGAAGATCGCTCCGCGTGTGAGTCCGAACAAGACATATGAGGGACTCATAGGCGGCATGATGCTTGCCGTTGTCGTAACCACGTTGGTATTGAATAGATTCCCGGGCGTGTACCCCTGGTCCGAATCGATGATGGATTGTTTTTGGCTGGGCCTGGCTGTTGCTCTCGCCGCGCCAATAGGAGACCTAGCGCAGTCGATGATCAAACGAGACATGGGGGTCAAAGATATGGGCACTGTGCTTCCTGGACATGGGGGAGTATTTGATCGCTTCGATGCCCTGCTCTTTGTGCTACCTACCGCGTACTTCGTTTCCGAACTTGTGTTCAACTGAGAGGTACCTGAGTGACGACGGTCTCGGTATTGGGTTCCACTGGATCGATCGGCTCCCAGACGCTCGAGGTAGTGAGATCTGAACCCGATCGCTTCCAAATATCGGCACTGGGAGCATGGTCGTCGGTGGAGTCACTTATCGCTCAAGTCAGGGAATTTCGACCTGACGTAGCTGCTATTGGTCAACCCGAGTTGGTTGGTCAACTCAAAGCTGGGATTCCTTCGGGCGTCGAAGTGGTGGCCGGCGGTGGTTCGTTTGAAGAGTTAGCTACGCGAGGTGAAGTCGTTGTCAATGGTGTGGTCGGTTTCGCGGGGCTGGGAGTCACGCTCGCGGCTTTAGGTTCAGGGAGACGGCTAGCTTTGGCCAACAAGGAGAGTCTTATAGCTGCCGGGCCACTGGTGCAACCGCTTCGGTCCACCCCGGGAGCTGAATTGATCCCGGTTGACAGTGAACATTCCGCTCTTCATCAATGCCTGAGAGCAGATGGCCAGAACCCCGAGATGCGACATCTCCATCAGTTGGTTCTCACAGCTAGCGGTGGCCCATTTAGAGGGCTAAGCGCCGACGATTTAGAACGGGTTACCTTGGAGGACGCGTTGGCTCACCCGACGTGGTCCATGGGACCGAAGATCACCGTTGACTCCTCGACGTTGATGAACAAGGGCCTGGAAGTCATAGAGGCACATGAACTTTTTGGTGTTCCTTATGAAAATATTGAAGTCGTCGTGCATCCTGAATCGGTAGTTCATTCCATGGCGGTATTTACCGATGGCACGACAATCGCGCAATTATCTGAACCAGACATGAAGTTGCCGATCGCGTACGCTCTTGCTTACCCTGACCGAATAGCTAAGCCGTTCGGTTCGATCGATTGGGCTCAGCCAAAGTCGCTTCACTTTGAACCACCGGACAAAGACACGTTCAGATGTCTTGGGCTGGCCTACACAGCAGGTCAAATCGGAGGTACGGCTCCAGCATGGATGAACGGAGCCAACGAAGCTGCGGTTGATGCTTTTTTGAACGGAAGAATTCCCTGGTCCATGATTCCGAGTTCAATCGAAAGTGCACTGGAGAAATACGACGGGAGCGAAGCCGAGTCGATTGACTCGGTCATCCGAGCAGACCAACGAGGCCGCGAATGTGTTAAGAGCTTCCTTGCTCAGGAAAGTCACTAGTGTCTAAGTCTCCGCTTATGAAGAAGAATGCGCAGACCCGACCGCTGCTTGGACTGTGCGGCGTACTTGCTGCCCTGATTTTGTTGGGTTTGCTCTCTAAAGCCATGCTTGTGGTAGCGATGGTCATAGCATTTGTGGTCTTTGTCCACGAGCTCGGCCACTTCATCGCGGCGCGAGTCACGGGCATGAAGGCCACCGAGTTCTTTTTGGGTTTCGGCCCCCGTCTGTTCAGCTTCCGAAAAGGAGAAACTGAGTTTGGGGTGAAGCCAATACTTGCTGGTGCCTACGTCAAGTTAGTAGGCATGACCAATCTTGATGATGTCGATCCTGAAGATGAGTCGAGGGCCTACAGGCGACAGAGTTACCCGAAAAGACTACTTGTAGCATCTGCGGGTTCGTTGATGCATTTTCTGATGGCTGCATTGGGGCTCATCATCCTCTTCTCCTTTATGGGTGAACCCGTAGTGCGAGGGGACAGATGGGAAGTAGCGAGTGTTCTAGAGCACAGCAGTGACGGTAGTTTGACCACCGCGGCTCGCTCCGGAATCGAGCCCGGAGATCGTATCGCCTCTATCGATGGTGAACCCACAACCGCATGGATTGATCTGGTTGAAATGGTTCGTGATCGACCGGGTGAGTCGGTCCAAATTGAAGTCATACGTGATGGGTCGAGCTTCTCTGTTGACGCAACGTTGGGTACCGACGCAGAAGGCAGAGGCCTGCTAGGTATTGGGGGTCAAAGTTCGACGGAGCTGATCAAGTACGGGCCGGTATCAGCGCTGCGAAAGACGGCGACAGAATTCATCTCCATGGTCGGACAGTCGCTTCGAGGTATATGGTCGATTGTCGCTAATTTGGGCGAAGTAGCGGACCGAATTTTTTCGCCACCAAATGATCCGAGTGCCAATGACAACTTAGAGACGCGGCCAGTCTCGCTTGTCGGCGCGGTCCAAATAGGGGCGAGTGAACGGCTAAGTGGATCCGAGAGGATGCAACTATTCGTGGCGTTTAATATTTTTATAGGGGTTTTCAATCTACTTCCGTTCTTGCCCCTTGATGGCGGGCATATAGCGATAGCTACATATGAACGGATGCGAGAAGGTACAAGCGGTCGGCGACACATAATCGACACCACCAGGCTTTTACCCGTCACCTATGCAGTTGTTGCGTTCCTCGCTTTCTTCGGATTGGGAGCGATCTATTTGGACATAGCGAACCCGCTGGGGTTCTAACGACGAGGCGTAGCTGGGATTTTCTGGTCAAGATGACAGACTGTTGTTGATGTTCGAACGTCGTGTTACCCGTAGCGTCAATGTGGGAGGGGTCCGAGTGGGTGCTGGCGCGCCTATAAGCGTGCAGTCAATGACGACGACAAAGACAGCAGATGTTGAGGCAACCCTTGAGCAGATTTACTCTCTGGCGGGGGCAGGAGCGGAAATAGTTCGATGTACGTGTAATGATCTCGCGGCTGCCGAGGGTCTCGCTCGAATAATTCCCCGTTCCCCTGTCCCACTTGTCGCTGACGTTCACTTTCAGTACCGGTTAGCGCTAGCTGCACTAGACGCGGGAGTGGCCTGTCTGCGCCTCAACCCCGGCAATATCCGAAAAGCGCAGCACATCAGGGCTGTGGCTTCCGAAGCTCGCGACCGGGGCGTGCCGATCAGAATTGGAGTTAATGCTGGGTCACTTGATCCTGAGATAGAGGAAAAGTTCGGGCTCACTCCGACTGCTCTAGTCGAATCTGCAAAACGGGAGTTGGGATACTTCGAGGAAGTTGCATTCGACGATGTGAAAATTTCAGTAAAGGCAAGTGATGTCCGACTTATGGTTGATGCTTACCGCATGTTGGCTGATGCCGTTGACTTTCCGTTGCACCTCGGCGTGACCGAAGCGGGGCCGCCGCCCGCCGGTATTTTGAAAGCCACGGCAGGAATCGCGACGCTGCTCAACGAGGGCATAGGTGACACGATCCGCTACAGCCTCACATCTGATCCTGTTGAAGAAGCGAGAGCCGGCCGCCAACTTCTCGAGGCTCTCGGATTACGGCAAAGAAGCTCTCTTGACCTCATTGCATGCCCCTCCTGTGGAAGAGCGGAGGTCGACGTAATCTCAATAGCAGCAACGGCGCAAACAGCACTTGAAAATCTCAATTTGCCGATCCAAGTCGCCGTAATGGGCTGTGTAGTGAACGGACCAGGTGAAGCTAAGAGCGCGGATCTAGGAATTGCGGCGGGACGACAAAGGGGGCATCTGTTCGTCCGGGGGCAAGTAGTCAAAGTTGTGCCGGAGGGTGAGATGGTTGAAGCTTTGGTCGACTGGGCACAAAGGATCGCTTCTGAAGGGGTCGATGGAGCACTGGCGGCTGCCGATGAATCCGCTGCGGCCGAAGCTGAAGCTGATAGGCGGGCGTTGCTGGAACTTCAAGGTGACGACGCGAACCAAGCAGAGGCGCTAGTGCAAATGATAAGAAAGCGATAGTGCACTAGCAGGCCCCAGTTCATTCGAGTTGGGAACCGAACCGCTGCTGATACCATTAGTCCCACAGGTCAGCTTTATTTGCTGGACGTGGGCGATGCCCACGTCCTTTTTCTTGGCCCTGAAGAATTTGTAGCCCACAAACGAAGCCAAATGGAGGTGTGATGAGCATGAATTCTCACCAGCACCTCGATGCAATCTGTTCCATAATCCAACCGGTCGTGGAAGCCTCCGGTTACAAGTTGTACGACATCCAGCGCAACGGTGCGACGCTTGCCGTCCTTGTCGAAGGTAGCGATGGCATGGGCGTTGAAGAGTTGTCCCAATTGAGTCGTTCGGTTTCGGGTGTCTTGGACGAACATGACCCAATACCAGGTCGTTACACACTCGAAGTATCAACGCCCGGTGTTGAGCGTCGGCTATGCAACAAAAGTCATTTCAGTGGAGCGATCGGCGAGATTATCAACGTTCGTACCACCCCGGAACCAGACGGGCGTCGCCGTTTGGTCGGCACGTTGGTTTCGTTAGAAGATGAAACATTAACTATCGAGGATGTCAACTCCGGAGTCACTGAAGTCCATATGGACCAAATTGAAAAGGCGCGAACGGTCTTTGAGTGGGGCCCCGCTCCAAAGCCCGGAAGCCAGCTGGGACCCAAAGGATCGAAACACAATCACAAGGGAGGGAGTCGATCATGACTACCCCGGACATGATGGAAGCTCTTCAAGCTCTAGCAGCAGAAAAAGGGATGACCACGGAATTACTGCTTGAAGCGGTAGCCAATGGTCTCGAGTCTGCTTATAAGAGAATGCCCGATGCAGCCGACGATGCTTATGTCGTTATAGACGAGATGTTCAACATATCGGTCATCGCTCAAGAAATTGATGAGGATGGCAACGTTGTCCAAGAATGGGATGACACCCCCGAAAACTTTGGGCGGATAGCTGCGCAGACGGCGCGACAGGTCCTCACTCAGCGGATTCGCGAAGTCGAACGCGATATGAAGTACGACGAGTACGCCGGTCGTGAAGGCGACATCGTGACAGGCATTATTCAACAAACTGACTCTCGCTACACCCTCCTTGATCTAGGTCGTGTGGAAGCTCTGTTGCCACAGTCAGAACAGGTGCCCTACGAAAGGCCTGAGCCAAACAGCCGTCTGAAGGCTTACATCGTTGAAGTCCGCAAAACAGCCAAAGGACCGCAGATAGTGGTGTCCCGAACTCACCCCGGGTTGATTCGTGAACTCTTCAAACTTGAAGTTCCCGAGATCAGCGACGGAATAGTCGAGATGAAAGCCTGTGCGAGAGAACCAGGCCATAGAACCAAGATCGCCGTATGGTCGAATGACACCAACATCGACCCTGTTGGCGCTTGTGTGGGTGCTCGAGGAGCTCGTGTCAGACAGGTCGTGAATGAATTGCGCGGTGAAAAAATCGACATAGTTCCTTTTTCGGAAGATCAGCACGACTTTGTTGCCAAAGCGCTTTCACCAGCGAAGGTACGCGAAGTTCGTTTCCACGAAGTCGAAGGCGTGGCCGAGGTGGTAGTGCCGGACCACCAATTGTCGCTTGCTATTGGTCGAGAGGGACAGAATGCTCGTCTGGCCGCTCGTTTGACGGGCTGGCGTATTGACATTAAGAGTGAAACTCAAGTTCTTGATGAAGAAGCGGCGTATGCCGAGGGCGATTGGGCTGAAGGCGAGTGGGTAACAGACGCTGAGACGGGTGAACAGACTTGGGTTCCCGCTGACGGAAGTGAAGCGATGTCAGCAGATGATTGGGCCACCGCTGCGGAAGAGGCCGAAGCCAAGCAGAATAACGGCGACGAACCATCTGAAGAAGCTGTCCGAGTTGAAGAATTGGCAACTGAGGATGTCACCGCGGAAGATAACGAAGAAGAGGCCGTAACTGACTCAGAAACTGACGATGCAGAAATTTCAGACGAAGCAGACAACAACCAAGAGATAGAAATAGAGGAAGAACAGCCTAATAACTGACCACCTGCGGCCGCGATACCCGGTAGCGTTGCTGAACGGTCAACAGCACCGTTATCTATTGGAACCTTGTCATTGTCTGCGAAGATAGATGACGTTGGGGACCAATCGTCGCCGCTCACCGACCCAAACGACAAGTAAGGAACGCGTTTGCCCAAGAACCCCCGGGTCCATGAACTCGCAAAAGAGTTAGGTCTCACCAACGACGAGACCCTCGCGCTCTGTGACGCGCTCGGCATCGAGGCAAAAAGTCACTCGTCAAGCATTCCAATAGCGCAAGCC
>JASMKJ010000180.1 GCA_030749275.1 Acidimicrobiales bacterium | reverse complement strand
GAACAGGTCTTTGGAGATGGTGAACGTTCCGCTTGGATAGATGCAGCTGCCATTGTTTCGCCCGACGGCATTTGGGTGAAGTACGTAACGGATGACGACGGCAAAAAGATCGAAGTTCGAACTGAAGATGGAACCCACTACCAATCCAATGGTGCTCGACTCATCACAGATGCCATTGTCGCTGTTATAGAAGAACGGACTCGCTAACGCGCATTACAGGATGGTCAGCCTCTACCGCAGTTCGGTCTTTTGCCATGGTTGGCTTTGCTGCGGCGAGCGCGAAGTTTTCTTTTCTTGGTGCGCTTCGACATGACGACAAGGTTAGCGGGGCTTTGGGTGATTCCCTAAAGGCCTTGAAGCCACCCGATTCACTGATGGCTAATTGACTGCGCCGACCTCTTTCAATTTTTCGACGTCTTCGTTCGAAAACCCCCAATCAGTCAAAACTTCAACCGTATGTTGACCCGGCGCCGGCGGTGGCATTTGCACCTCACCCGGAGTGCGACTGAACTTAGGTGCTGGCCCAGGTTGAATAACTCCGTCGACTTCGACGAAGGAACCCCTCGCGACGTTATGAGGATGCGACGGCGCTTCCGATAAATCGAGAACCGGTGCGTAACAAACGTCGCTTCCCAACATGATGGCGTCCCATTCATCGCGACTTTTCGACTTGATAATTTCAGCCAGCCGCTCCTTTTTTTGCTCCCAATCGCTTTGATCGTTTCGATCTTCTGTAGATGCGTCAGCTAAGCCGGTAAGTTCGAGCAGCTCATCGTGAAATTTTCCTTCGATCGAACCGACAGAAACGAACTTTCCATCCGAAGTTTCATAGACCCCGTAGTAGTAGGAACCTCCGTCCAGGACATTGTCCTCTCGTTGATCTGACCAATGTCCCGATGCGTGCATGCCATAAATTGAACCCATCAGGGAGGCTGCCCCCTCGGTCATTGCAGCATCGACGACTTGTCCCTCGCCTGACGTTTTGGCCTCAAGCAAAGCGGCGCATACCCCGAATGCTAAGTAGATCCCTCCGCCGCCGAAGTCACCCACCAGATTTAAGGGAGGTGACGGCTTGTCGGCAGATCCGATCGCGTGGAGGGCCCCAGTCAACGCGATGTAATTGATGTCATGTCCAGCGGCATGAGCGAGAGGGCCTTCTTGACCCCAGCCCGTCATTCGTCCATAAACCAGCTTTGGATTTCGTGCAAGGCATTCTTCGGGTCCTAAACCAAGACGCTCTGTCACACCTGGACGAAAACCTTCAATCAAAGCGTCCGCTTCCTCAACGAGTTTGAGGACAGTTTCAACCCCATCGGGATTCTTAAGGTCGACCGAAACCGACCGGCGACTGCGGTTCAGAACACTGAATTTTCGACCCCGGTCGATTCCGAGGTCCACCTGAGTCATACGATCAATTCGAACGACGTCTGCTCCTAGGTCGGCCAACAACATCGCGCAAAATGGACC
>JASMKJ010000179.1 GCA_030749275.1 Acidimicrobiales bacterium | reverse complement strand
GCGAAAGTAGACCTAGTTGTTGGCCTCGACACGTTTCGACCAGTAACAGTGAAAAACCCAGCAGATCACGTTATGCATAGCGAGCGTTACAACGTCAGCGAGACCACGTGGCAGGCATGTCAATCAGCGAGGAGAGTTGTTGCAGTGGGGACGACCACAGTCCGAGCTCTCGAATCAGCAGCGAGAGGGTCGTTAGCAGGACGCACTGAGCTATTCCTACGCCGTGGATCGCAGTTCCAAATTGTAGATTCGATGATGACAAATTTTCATATGCCCCGATCAACGCTCCTAATGATGATCGACGCATTCATTGGTGATCGCTGGAAACTTCTGTATCGAGAAGCTCTAGAGAACCACTACCGTTTTCTTTCTTTCGGTGATGCCATGCTGTTGCATCGAATGTCGAACTAGGCAGCGCTCTATCATGCTGTACTCACTGTGTCCCTAACGTACGAACTACTCAAAGCAGACCGCCGTGCTCGTCGCGGCAGGATTCACACCTCTCGAGGTTCGTTCGAGACCCCTGTGTTCATGCCGGTGGGAACCAGGGGAGCTGTCATCCATCTTGATCAACGCGACTATGAACAGCTTGGAATCGAAGTGGTTCTTGGCAACACCTATCACCTGATGTTGCGACCTGGTGCAGAAGTTATTGAGAGTTTGGGAGGATTACACAGCTTCGTGTCCTGGGAAGGCCACATGCTTACCGACTCCGGTGGGTTTCAGGTCATGTCGCTCAACGACAACGTCAAGATCGACGATGATGGAGTTACGTTCACATCCATTTACGACGGTTCAAAAACTCGGTTCACACCCGAAGACGCCGTTTCTACCCAAGAGCAGCTGGGTGCTGACATCCAGATGGCGCTTGATGTGTGTCCACCGTTACCCTCAGACCACCAGACGATTGTTCAAGCGATGGAGCGGACCCATCAATGGGCCGCCAGGGCAATAACGGTGCATCGGAGACCGGGCCAGGCACTGTTTGGCATAGTGCAAGGTGGTGTCGACCCCGCTCTTCGAACAAAGAGTGCGAAATATCTCAGTTCTCTTGACTTTCCTGGTTACGGCATCGGCGGACTGTCTGTCGGGGAAAGTCATCAAGAAATGATGCCTGCACTCAGCGCAGCAATCTCTGAACTTCCAGAGGATCGCCCCCGTTACTTGATGGGTGTCGGCGATCCAGCGCGAATTGTTGATGCCATCGGAGTTGGAGTGGATATGTTCGACTGTGTGTTGCCTACCAGGCTTGCTCGCCATGGGACGGTACTCACAAGCACAGGCAAGCTGAACCTCCGTAACGCGAAACACGCTGGCGTCGATGAACCTTTAGATCCAGTTAACCCAATGTCCAACAGCTTTAGTCGCGCGTACCTGCGACATCTCATGCAAGTCAAAGAACCAACTGCTGCGCGTATAGCAACAATGCACAACTTGTGGTTTCTTATCGACCTTGTGAAACAAGCGAGGCGAGCGATAGAGGATGGAACATATGACGCTTTTCGCGTCAAGACACTTGAGATCTGGGGCTAGAGAAGTTCCTTTCTTTGGCCGAAGTAACAAAGATTCATGGACAGAGAGGATGTGAGCAGTACGCTGACATCCCGTCCTTATAATTCTCGAGCCCGGAGTCGTTCACTATGGCACTGCTACTGCCAATCATTGTCTTCGTTGGGATGTACTTTTTGATCCTTCGACCCCAACAGAAGCGGATGAAAGCACGCGAAGCAATGGTTCGAGCTGCGGGAGTCGGTGACGAAGTAGCAACCGTTGGTGGCGTGATCGGAGTGATTGTTGCCGAGGAAGATGAACAGGTTGTCTGCCTAGAAGTAGACACTGACGTTGAATTGAGAGTTCAGCGCAGATCTATCGGCGAAATAATCTCCCGAGCAGAAGATGCAGATGAGAGCGCCGATGAGCCCAGTGACGAAGACTGAAACTCGAGCTTGAATTAATTTGGATTAAACAGTGCGTCGTTCCCACATTCTCTCTCTTCTCATGGTTTTGATCGCCGCCGGAGCCTCATTAGTGGGGGTGTTGTCCGCGGGCTGGACACCAGTTCTCGGGGTTCAACTTCAAGGTGGGGTCGAAGTTGTTCTTCGACCTGCAGATGACGTATCTGATGAACAGTTCGAACGCGCAATCGAAATTATCCGGAACCGGGTCGACGCGATCGGCGTAGCGGAACCCGACATCACTCGCCAAGGAAACCAGGTAGTCATTCAGTTACCAGGGGTTAAAGACAAGCAACGAGCGGTCGACCTCATTGGCCAGACTGCCGAGCTCACCTTTAGGCCGGTGCAAAGCATGTTTGACCCACTTGACTCCAACCAACTCGCAGCGGTGAAACAACTATTGGAAGGCCCCACCGAGAACAGCGAGTCCACAAACCCAGAGGAGACAAGCGAACCGAGCGAATCAGAGCCCCCACCATCGCTCGCTGAAATCTTGACACCACCTGACCGAGATGAAGCATCGGCCCAAGTTGTTCTTTTGGGTTCAACAGGATCGACCGGGTTTGTTCTTTCCCCAGCAGCCCTCACCGGAGAGGTCATCGAAGAGGCGGCAGCAACCTTCCAAGGACAATGGATCGTCAATATTTCCTTCAATGAAGAAGGATCGCTTCTCTTCGATCAAATGGCCGCTGCGAACTATGAACGACAAGTAGCGATTGTCTTGGATGGTGTGGTCGAATCAGCCCCGACCATCAACGCGATGGAATTCAATGGCCAAGCAGTTATCTCGGGTTCATTTGATGAGGCAGAGGCAAAGAATCTTGCCTTGGTGCTCAGGTTCGGCGCCCTGCCAGTGGAGTTCGAACGAGACGATGTGCGAACGGTCTCAGCGACATTAGGTGAAGGAACGTTACGGGCCGGAGTGATTGCCGGCTTGGTTGGTCTCGCTCTTGTCGGCCTCTACATGTTGCTGTATTACCGACTGCTCGGCCTAGTTGCCATATGTAGCCTCGCTATAAGTGGAGCCACTCTATGGTCCATCATTGCTTGGCTCGGTGAAAGTCAAGGCCTTGCCTTAACCCTGGCCGGAGCAACTGGAATCATCGTCTCCATAGGTGTCCAAGTCGACTCCAACATCGTGTACTACGAGAGAATTAAAGAAGAGGTCCGGCGAGGTCGTGCCGTCAGATCCGCCGCGGATGGGAGTTTCCGGGCAGCATTCTCTACCATCATCTGGGCAGATCTTGCGTCTCTCATTGGTGCGGGAGTCCTGTACCAACTGACCAGTGGAACTGTCAGAGGCTTCGCTCTCTATTTAGGTATTACAACTCTGATCGATCTGGCTGTCTCATTCTTCTTCATGCGGCCCCTTGTGATTTTCGTTGCTCGACGTCTTGTAAATGAACGGCCGACGCGGCTCGGTATCAGCGCCACCGGAGAGGAGGCAACAGCATGAGCTTTGTGATTAAGCGGATGTACCGTGGAGAGACATCGTGGAATTTTCTGGAAGTTTCGGGACGAGTCCTCATTGGCTCTGCCATAGCTGTCCTCATCTGCGTAGTGGCCCTTTTAGCGCGGGGTTTGAACCTTGGTATCGAATTCGAAGGTGGCGGCGTCTGGGAAGCTCCTGCTTCTGAGGAAATCACAACTGACCTGATTCGCGACGCAGCATCAACGATTGGCATGAACGATGCGCGTATCCAACGCATCACAGGAGGAAACGACATCTTCCGCGTTCGAGGCGAATTGCCGTCGGGGGAGACTGCCGAGTCAGTTGGCTCGGTACTCGCGAAAGCGGCTCAAGTTGACCCTGAATCGGTAAGCGCCAGAACCGTTAGTCCCTCTTTTGGGGATCAGGTAGCCGGGAAAGCACGACGTGCCCTAGTTGTGTTCTTTGTTCTCATCGCCCTGTACCTGACCCTTCGATTTGAATGGAAGATGGCACTCGGCGCGTTGTTAGCAGTCGCTCACGACATAGCTTTCACGGTAGGAATTTACGCCCTTTTCCAGTTTGAGATCAGTCCAGCAACTGTCGTCGCTTTCCTAACGATTATGGGTTATTCCCTTTACGA
>JASMKJ010000178.1 GCA_030749275.1 Acidimicrobiales bacterium | reverse complement strand
GTCCGGTTCAAATTCACCAGTGAAAGTCCAACGCTGTGTTTCCATCCCGGGAGCCCGCCATTCGATGGTCAGCGTCGCTGGTCCAATGTGGTTTCTGAGGTCCGACACGACATGAATTGCGCACTTGTGCCCAGTGGCCGGTATGGCTTCTTTGTGTAGGTCAGCCACCACGATCACTGGGCGGTTCGCCGCAGTCAGCGCATCCCAAGCCATTTTCGGTCTGCGACGGTGATCGAGCACCGCACTGCTCACGAATGGCAACGCGTCCGCGAACAGGAATTGACAAAATCCGCCGTTAGGACGGTATTTCAAAGTTCTGAGTATTTCGATGGTGTGACGTACTACTTCGGCTTGTCGAAGTTGAGTGCGTTGAACCCAGTCTTCCCAGCTGTCCGCTTCGCTGATCGGAGTGTGTTGTTCAAGTAATTCCAACTGCCCGCCGAATCGTTCAGTTAGCACGTCTCTCTTGAGCAGCGGGAAGTTGTCGGCCCCACAGGCCCCACCTATCTCATCACCTCTTGGTACAGCCTGAGCGCCGAATTCAGATACGAAGCGAAGCAACCGTGGGATTCGCGATGCCAACACCTGGAGGTCGGAGATTTCTCCGTGTTCCCATCCGAACCAAAGATGAGAGTCGGTTCCATCGAGTTGCGGAAAGTGGGGGGCTACACCGGAGTGGGCTATAGCAGGCCTTGTGGGGTCTGCTTTTTCCAAAGAACGTTTTATTGCGCGATCAAGAATGGAACGGTTCCACGATGGAATCTGATGATTGATTGAAGTCAAGGCTCCGAAGGTTGACCCGCCGCTTTCGTTCCTGCGTTGCCCCGGTTTGTGGTTGTAGCGGAAAGGCTCATTGTGGGCGTTCCAGAGAACGATCGAAGGGTGATGCCCAAATTGGTGAACCAGAGCGGTTGCTTGGCGTGTCGCTTGACTTCGAATAGCACGTGAGTATCCCCAATGAAGTGGGAAATCTTGAAAGATGAGCATCCCGAGTTGATCGGCTTGTTGGTACAGGTAGGGGTGAGCGACATGACCGTGAACTCGAACCAAATTCAGACCGGCGTTTTTGGCGAGCGCGAGATCACGTCGATGGTCATCTTCGGAAACAGATGAGAGGTCGCTGCTACAGGGACCAAAGTTGGATCCTTTGAGGTAGAGGCGTTCCCCGTTGACAGAAGCAATCCAATTCCGGAGCTCAAAGCTTCGAAGTCCTATGCGGCGGGTTCTGCTATCGCTCACACAGTCACCGATCTTTACCGTCACCTGCGAGTCGTAAAGCGGTTGTTCACCTAAAGCGAACGGCCACCACAACTCAGGTTTTTCGACTGCGACATGCCATTCGATCTCGTTACGACCGCGAGCCAGAACAAGCTCTTGGGTGTGTTCGGTTCGTTCAAGACAGCTGATACTGGTAGCAACCTCTGCTGTGGTCGTCACCGCCGAGTCGAGTTCCGCTCCGAGTCTGATGATTGCTCTGTCGTTGTCTGCTTCGAGGACCAACACCCGAAGGTTGTCGATCTTGACCGGGCCGGTTTCTTCGATTCGGACGTCTCTCCAAAGTCCTCCCGGGTTCAACTCCTGATCCAGAGTGTCCGAATGTTGCAACACCCCGGTGATGCTTTGTTTCGCAGTTCGATCCGCGGGGGTCGGACAGTTGGCCTCGATAGCGAGCAGATGTTCGCGTGCTTGTGATGCAGCGTCGGTTATTTCGAAGCTGTGCTCAACGAAGTAACCCTCCGTGTCTCCTAAATAAGCGCCATCGAACCAAATATCCCCCTGATAGCAGAGGCCATCTATGACGAGCCAACGCCGATTCCCTTGAGGTAAGCCATGAAGTTCGAAGTGTCGGCGGTACAGGACTGATTCTGCGTCTGAGAGCAGTTCAGTAGAACGCCAAAGACCAGGAACCTCCACGTCGATCCAGCCGTTGTCATCGAGGTCCGTGTCACCGATTTGGCGTCGCGTAGCTTCTTCGGCTGCCAGTGCCTTCCAAGCACCTGACAGCGAAATCCCTCGGTCTGTATCTGCAAATCCGCTCACTATCTTGCCGACCGTAGTGGCCTGAGCGACCCAAAGGGCGCGCCCGCGGTTAGGGTGCGGCCATGACACAGCCAAAGAATCTTGGGGAACTTAAAGAATCGGGGTGGGTATCCCGTCCAGTAAAAGAAGAAATGCGTCAAAATGCCGTCACTTCCATAACGGCTGGCAAAGCCCTCTTCGACGGTGTCGTTGGCTACGAAAACACAGTTCTACCTCAACTTGAGAACGCGGTCCTCGCAGGTCATGACGTGATTTTCCTCGGAGAACGTGGCCAAGCCAAAACCAGGATGATCAGATCTCTAGTCAACTTGCTTGATGAATGGATGCCCTATGTCGAGGGATCCGAAATTTACGACGACCCGTTCAACCCAGTTTCGAAGTACGGCAAAGATCTGCTAGCCAAGCGGGGAGACAAAACCCGAATCGCATGGGCCCATAGAGATGTCCGGTACGGAGAAAAGTTAGCGACCCCGGACACATCAATCGCTGATCTCATCGGCGAAGTAGACCCAATAAAGGTGGCTGAAGGTCGGTACCTTTCTGATGAACTCACCTTGCACTACGGCATGGTTCCCCGAACCAACCGAGGGATCTTCGCGATCAATGAGTTACCCGACCTTGCCGAACGAATCCAGGTCGGACTCCTCAACGTCCTTGAAGAACGAGACGTCCAAATTCGTGGCTACAAAGTTCAACTACCCCTTGATGTGTTGCTAGTGGCATCGGCGAACCCTGAGGATTACACCAACAGAGGTCGAATGATCACGCCCCTAAAGGATCGCTTCG
>JASMKJ010000177.1 GCA_030749275.1 Acidimicrobiales bacterium | reverse complement strand
TGATCGCCCCGAATCCGTTGGCGCGGGCATTGCTGGCGAATTCCGCAACTTGTTCCGGGTTTCGATGAGCGGACATCACATGAACCTCGTGCTGAATCGCAAAACGTTCAAGCATTTCTGAGGCGCCGGCCATCTTGTCGTCGTCTCGGGGCGAACCCATCAAAATGGCGACCTTCATGAACCTTCCTCCTGACCGATTTCTAACTCAATCGAATCACCAATATCGGTTCGATGCTGCATCCCCGGCCAAGAGATGGCTCGTACCGCCTCATATGCGATCTTTCTTGCTTCGTCCAATGTCTCGCCACGCCCGCATACGTTGAGCACGCGGCCTCCGTCTGTAACTAATTGGTCTTCATTGTTTGAGCAGACACCCGCACAAAACACTGTGGCACCCTCGACGGTCCGCGCTTGTTCGATGCCGTCAATCACATCACCTGTTCTCGGAGACGTGGGGTATCCCTCGGTCGCCAAAACGACAGTGACCATTGTGTCTGGGGAGACCGCCAGCTGGCTCTGTAAGTCACCCATTGCTACCTGCATAAAGATTTCGGCGACATTGCCTTCTAAGCGAGGGAGTATCACCTGGGTTTCAGGATCACCAAATCGAACGTTGTATTCCAAAAGTTTCGGTCCGTCCTCCGTGAGCATGAATCCTGCAAAGAGGACGCCTCTGTAATCGATCTCTCGTTTCTTCAGTTCTTGCACAGTTGGATGCACCGCGAGCTCCATCAAATGCTCAAGGTCCCCCAAAGTCAGTTCGGGCATTGGGGAGTAACATCCCATTCCCCCGGTGTTGGGTCCGCAATCTTGGTCAAGCAGCCTCTTGTGGTCCTGGGCTGAGGTGGGGATAAGCACCGCTTTCTGCCCATCGCACAGGGCAAATAATGAAAGTTCGGGGCCTCTTAATCCTTCTTCGATGACGATGCTGCGGCCTGCTTCTCCGAATGAGTCGCCGGAGAGTTTGTCTCGCGCATCATCCACCGCTTCTGCGTAGGTGTTTGTGACCAAGACACCTTTACCCGCCGCTAATCCGTCGGTCTTCACTACGTAGGGGGGAGTGAGCGTTGACAAGAATGCTGCGGCCGCGTCTGCTTCGTTGGCGTTGAAGGATGCGTAGCGTGCTGTGGGCACTCCGGCAGCGTCGACAAGTTCCTTCATCCAGATTTTGGAACCCTCTAGTAGCGCTCCATCTGGCCCGGGACCGAAAACGGGACTTCCTTTTGAGCGCAGCTCGTCGGCGAGGCCCTCCACTAGGGGAACCTCGGGGCCGATTATGTAAAGATCTGCTTCTACCTCGGTTGCGGGGGCTCCTGTGCTGCCTTCGATGCCCGGGGAGCCGGGTGTCACAACCACCTCTGCGTGAGTTGAAAGCGTGTGAGCGAGGGCGTGTTCGCGGCCTCCGGAGCCAATCACACAAACCTTCATGCGGCGAACCGCAAATATTGTTCGCGTCCTGGGCCTACACACACGAATCGGATCGGAACACCCATCTGGCGTTCGAGAAACGATATATATTCGATTGCTTCTCTCGGAAGGTCTTTGCGATCCGTTGCCTCGGACAGGTCCTGTTGCCACCCTGGGAATTCGGCGTATACAGGAACCGCTTTGTCGTGCATACGTCTCAGGTGAGGAAGATATTCATAACGTTCACCCTCCACGTCGTAGGCGACGCACACTTTGATGGTCTCAAGTTCGTCGAGGACATCTAACTTGGTGAGGGCAATTTCCGTGCAAGCGTTAAGTCGCACGGCTTGCCGGGCCATGACGGCGTCGAACCAGCCAACCCGGCGGCGGCGTCCTGTGTTGGTCCCGTATTCTTGACCGACATCCACGAGGTGTTCTCCGACCGCGTCGTCCAATTCAGTTACGAACGGGCCTGCACCTACTCGGGTCAAATAGGCCTTGGCGATTCCAATTACTTGGTCGATTGCACCCGGACCAATTCCCGCCCCAACGAGGGCGTAGCCCGCGACGGGGTTTGAAGAGGTCACGAACGGATAGGTTCCGTGGTCCAAGTCGAGGAA
Organism: Acidimicrobiales bacterium; assembly: GCA_030749275.1. Classification (GTDB taxonomy): domain Bacteria; phylum Actinomycetota; class Acidimicrobiia; order Acidimicrobiales; family Poriferisodalaceae; genus UBA6944. The sequence continues at coordinate 2,845 of JASMKJ010000177.1, read as the reverse complement.
CGTGGCTTGGGCTCCTTCGAAAAGAACTCGCTGCCCTGCATGTAAAGCCTCGTGTAGGTGCCCCACCGTGTCGCCTATGTATGGCGCGACTCGTGGGGCGATGTCTTGAATTAATTCTTCGGCTAATTGATCTGGGTCGACCCCTTTATGCCCATGGATGTCGCGGAGAATCACGTTCCTCTCGGCGAGGGCACTGTGCAGACGAGCCCTTAGGTGGGTTGGGTCGAGTAAGTCCTCGACGCGTATCCCGACTCGCGAAGCCTTATCGGCGTATGCCGGGCCGATCCCTCGCTTTGTAGTGTCGAGCTTGTTGTCACCCAATTGACTCTCGGCTAACTCATCAAGAATTTGGTGGTACGGGAGAACTAGGTGTGCTTGGGGACTCAACATGAGGCGCTGACAGTCGACGCCCTTAGCGGTCAGGGTCTCAATCTCGTTCAATAAAACATATGGGTCTACCACTACGCCGTTGCCAATAATCGGGACGACGTGGTCGTACAGGATCCCGCTCGGGACGAGTTGTAATTTGAAGACCTCGTTGTCAACAACGAGTGTGTGACCTGCATTGTGGCCGCCCTGGTATCGCACAACATGGGCGCACTCTTTGGCCACTATGTCGACGACTCGTCCCTTGCCTTCATCGCCCCATTGGGTCCCGACCACAATTGATCCCGGCACGGACTACTCCAAACGTCATCTGTCGACGTTGTCAGATCCTAATTGCGAAACCTGACTTTTCTGGGATGAATTAACGGCCTTCTCTCTTTTCTTTGGAATACGGCTTTATGAATCGGGTCACCGGCGGCGTCTCGGGTCGAGCCACGGGATAATCGATTGCTGGAGGGGCACTAAGTCCCTCCGATACTGACGATGGGTTTCCATCAAGGTTGCGCTGGCCGCGGCTCGGAGTTCGCTCATTTCTGCTTCAAGTTGCAGCACCCGATGTTCAAGATCGAGAACGCGTTTGACCCCTGCCAAATTTAGGCCTTCATTGGTTAGCTCCTGGATTCGCCGAAGTAATGCAATGTCTACATCGCTGTATCTCCGACTACCGCCGGGGGTACGGGCTGGTTCTACTAAACCTTTTCGTTCATAGATCCGGAGCGTTTGGGCGTGAACTCCAGCAAGTTCAGCCGCGACTGAAATCACGTAAACTGCTCGGGCTGGATCAGGTGTCGATGAGATTGGGCCCATGCTTAACTCTCCTCCTTGACATCGTTTCGAGGGGACCAGTCGGTTACCTCTCGCAACGCTTCAATTGCTGCTCTTTCTTCCGGGGTTAGTTCTTTCGGTACAACTATTTCGACAGTGACTAGCAAATCACCTTTCGATTTTGCGGTTTGAACGCCTCGTCCCTTCACCCGAAAAGTCGTTCCGGATTTGGTGCCTGCTGGAATCTTTAACGTCACCGTCGAGTGATCGTATGTGGGGATCTTAATTTCAGAACCGAGCGCAGCTTCAGGGAATGTGACGGGGATAAGCAATGTTAAGTGTTGACCCTTTCGACCAAACATTGGGTCGGGACTTACTTCGACAACCACATAAAGGTCGCCGTTGGGACCCCCGTTGCGTCCAGCTCCACCTTTGCCGGCTAGCCGGATCCGCTGGCCGGTGTCGACTCCGGCTGGGATTCTCACTTTCGCTTGGCGACGATCCCCGTTTGTAGAACCGCCAAGCATCACGTTTGTTGTGATGCCGTCGATTGCGTCTCGAAATCCGAGATGTATGCGTGTTTCTTGGTCTACTCCGCGCATCGGAACTGGTCCGCGTTGCCTGCCACCAAACAGATTCCCGAACATTCCACTTAGATCGTCAAAATCTTCAAAGTGAACGTTGAATCCGTCTGCGCCGGAAGCGAAGCCGCCCATAGCGGAAGGTCCTAGGCGCCGTGCTTCGTCATATTCTTCGCGCTTTTTCTCGTCTCCCAGGACATCATAAGCAGCAGAAACTTCCTTGAAACGATCTTCGTTGCCGCCTTTGGCGTCTGGGTGGTGGGAGCGCGCGAGCTTTCGATAAGCCTTTGTTATCTCTTTAGCTGAAGCGTTTGATGAGACCCCAAGAACTGCGTAGTAGTCCTTCTCAAACCATTCACGCTGGACCGTCATCATTCACCTCCCTGTTACGACTAGTTCTAGTTACTGACCGCTCACCTTCACCATTGCGGGACGAAGAATCGATTGGCCCCAGCGATAACCAGCCCGGAGCTCTTCGACGACTACTTGCTCGTCTCCTCCCCCGCTTTCGAGGGACATTGCCTCGTGTTGGGTCGGGTCGAACGGGACTCCTAATGCTTCGATACGCGTCAGACCGTTGTTGGCGAGAACGGTTTCGAGTGCATTCCGGATGGGCGTTATTTCATCGAGTCCTTGAGCTGTGGCCGCGTCGCAAGCGTCGAGGACAGGCAGAAGAGCTTCCACGAGCCGGGAAATCCCATGTGAAATTCTTTGCTCTGCTTCTTTTGAGCTACGACGACGAAAATTTTCGAACTCCGCCTGAAGCCGTTGGAGCGAATCGCGAAAGTCGTCCCGTTCAATAGCAACGGTTTCCAGTGTTTCGACTAGGTCCTCCACTGAGAGTGGGGCGTCCTCCAGTGCCTCTGGAGGCGCTCCATCTGAATTTAGGGGGAAGGACTCGTCTTCTACCTCAAGTTCGAGGGCTTCCTGTTCGGGTTGATTGATCTCTTCGTCTTTCACTGGTCTTCGTCGATGATTTCAGCGTCAACCACGTCCTCGCCCTCTGCTGATTGGTCCGGTGAGCCGTCGCCGCGCTGTTGAGCGGCGGGCGCAGAGAGCTTTTTGCTGAAACACTGGCTGACTTCTGTCAAATATTCAGAGGCTTTAAGAAA
>JASMKJ010000176.1 GCA_030749275.1 Acidimicrobiales bacterium | reverse complement strand
CGCCATATGCAGATCGAACGAATCGCTTCCGCGGATCAAGGAACGCCTTGTAGCGCTTGACATTCAGACATTCGCTGTCCTGTTGGAAGAGGGTTTCGAAGCGGGCTCTGAACACGAGTCCGCGATGGTCAACGTGTCACTCGACACGATTCGAGCCATCACTGGCGATGGCGGCCATCCGATCGTTGGCGATGTTCCGATAAGCCCCGCGTGTTCGCAATGGAGCGACGAGTCAGACGACCAGACGGGTGAAATCATCGCGGTCGACGACATCGACTCCCTCGTGAACAACATCATCAAGGTGGTGAAGCAATCAACCCAATCCTTCTACGGCTGCCCTGATCCCGACACGACGGCAAACGACCAGACCGCCCGCTATTCGAAACTCCCATCGGGAGTCTTCTTCAACGAAATCAACCTCTACGCCTACGAAGGCGAAATCAGGTCGGTAATCGCCGACGGAGAAACGCTTTCGATCACCCCAGGGTCCGCAGTCGTCCTGGAACACGAACAACTTGGTCATTTGTCATCGGGTTGGGTTCTCGAAGTCAGGGTCGTCGCCGATTCGCCCCAATCAGATCTGAGACTTGAGTGCTTCAGCGCCCCGGTGGATCTTCCTGACTTCAAGGGAACCGTCCAGGATGCCTATGACGGACGAATCGTCGACGTCGTGGAGTACGACATCGAGATCGACCTTCGCGACGCGTCGGGAGGCCCGTATCCGTGTCGCGATCTCAAGTCCTTCGAAATCTTAGGACCCTTCGAAAGCGACCTCCTGGGAACATGCGACCAAGGACTTGAAACTGTCACGTTGCCGGGCCGTTCCGAGCCTCTCGATGACAACATGTCTATGCAGTCACTCCCGGGAGAGCTTGTCCCGAAATGGGCTAGCGAAGCGGGGTGGCCGGCGCTTCCATTCACTGTCACATTCGAATTGACCATCGTCTCGACAAAGGATCGCCCGGTCTTCGATTGCACAGGCCCGGCCCAAATCAACGACGTGAATGCAGGCGACACGAACCAGTTTGTGGCAGCACACGCTGAGAACTGCTCTGTCACCCCGCCTCGCACAGGCTGCGTTGACATCAGCCTCACCTGGGACCAAACCGGTGGAAGCGCCCTGAACTGGGACCTCAACCCAATGGACGGCGCCGTCGCATCCATAATCGAATCCAGAAAGATTCTCCTGTGTGCTGGAGACACGGAGGTTCCCAAGTTCGCCTTCGATGTCCTGAGCGCCAAGCTTCCTGACAGTGGACTTTGGTTTGTCGAGGGAAAGCTTCGTGTTGAGGCCTCTTGGGATCCTGGCACCGGTAATCCCGAACCGATCGGGACACCACTCGTGGTCACGATCGATGTCGACGGCCTGAAGGGACAGGGACCGGAGTTCTCCTGTCGTGACAGCGAAACGGTAACCGCGGTCACCGGTTCTCCACCGAGTGAGCGGGTGATCGCACTCGACGATTGCACCGTGAAGGCGCCACTTGTCGGCGACGTAGAGATTGAGTGGGTCTGGGAAGGACAACCACCCGTCCCGCCCTGGTGCATTGATTCTGCGGAACCCGGCTGTGACCAAGGGAAGCTTCTTGTAACGGCTGGCGAGCCCAACCGCCTGCTTCGCATCGGCACCGACGTGTTACCAGTTGACGGCGACGAAGCGGATGGCTATTGGACAATCCAAGGGGTTCTCAAGGTCAGCGCCACGTGGAATCCTGGAGATGGGTGGTATCCCCGCACGGACCCTGAACAGACCATCTCGGTCTCGGTCAAGGTCGACCGACTCGCGTCCTACCTTGAAGGCACCGACGTGCTTGAGTGCGACAACACCCTCGGAGGCTTTGGCATGACCGAGGTGCCTAGAGGTCCCGTTAAGAGCGACGGTACATGCACGATTGTTGCCCCCCCTCTGTACGGGGACTTGGAGGTCTGTTCCAACTGGGGACCAGTCGGCAAACAAGCAAAAGAAATTGACTGGGTGTTCGATGTACGAGAGGGAACTGCTGACAACTCCCAAGAACCCGGGTGTCTACGCCTCAAGAACGGGGCCGAAGATCTCGTCATCGGGTTCATCACGACTGAAGAACTCGCAAACAGCCGTTGGGACCAGGTGGAGGGAGAGGTCTACGTCACCGTCACCTGGTGGCTCTCGGACCTGCACGACGAGAAAGAATGGCGCAGTTCTCTGAATGCTTCGATCGACCTGTTGGCTCGAAGCGACACTGGCTCAGCCTTGCTCATCGCTCTTCTGTTGGCGATTGCTGCAGCTGTCATCACCTACGGAGGCCTCTATGCGGTCCTCCGCTGGCAGGACCGCTTGCCGGACCCGGACGGCCTCGTTGTGTTGGAACACGGATTCACCATGGGGCGAGACCCAACGAGTCGACTCACCGCGCAAGAACTGTCACAGTTCGTTCCTACCGCAGGGGATCTTGGCCGCGTTGGGGGGGACCGTCGGACTTTCAAGGAACTTCGTGCCGGTTCATTCACTATCAAAGCCCATACCGCGCCTGCTTGGGACATAAGGGGCCTTATGAAGGGCGGCTGGGGCGAACCCAGCCGAGACGGTTGGTTCGTGTCGGTCAGTCCCCTAGGCCGGAAGCCAGACTCAACGCCACTGGTCTTCGAACATATGACCCTTGTTGCCCTCAATCCAAGATCGTCCCCGGAAGCCGTAGAAGCTGTAGTGGCTTTCCTTGTCCCGACACGCGGTGAACCGAATGGGATCGAGGCGGTCAAGCTTCGCATCGATGACATCAGGCAGATGCTTGTTGTCGATTTGAGCGACCGTTACGCCAAGTTCGTGGACGAACGAAAGCCAAGGGAAGATTCACAGGGTAAGGAGTTCCCACCCTCTGATAGGGAATTGACCAAACGCGAACCCAAGCATCCATCCGCGCCAGGAACAACCCCTCCACCGCCGTCACCCGGTTTGGGTCAAGGCGGAGCACAGCCACCACCGCCACCACCACCACCGCCGCCACCGCCGCCACCGCCGCCACCGCCGCCACCGCCGCCACCGCCGCCACCGCCACCACCGCCACCACCGCAAGGATGAAGTGATGAGTCAACGAGTCTTTAGACAGTTAGACCCTAGGGACCGACTGGGGCTTTCAGAAGTGACAGTGAAAGAGTTGGGAACTTCAGGAGGAGAAGATCATGTATGACCGCTACTTGTTTGTGGGACTTGGAGGCTCTGGGGGTTCCACACTTGGCTATTTGAAGAACGAAATAGTTAGGTGGCTGGAACAGCACGGTGAGGGCTCTGAGGTACCTGATGGCTGGCAATTCGTCCATATCGACACGCCGACGATTTCCGATGCAAGACCGAGCCTCCCAGATGATGAATATGTGGGGCTGATTGCCAGCGGACTTGGATTTGCGGACGTTCAGACGCAACTCGATGGCGATGCCAGTTTGGTAGACGAGATGCAGACTTGGCGGGTGGATCCGGCAGCCATGAATGTTGACATAACCATGGGCGCCGGTCAATTCCGGGCAGTTGGTCGAACCACTGCCCTTGCATTCGCAAACAAAATTCGTCAACGCCTAGACGTTGCGCTTAGCCGAATTAGCGGACCAGGAGCCAAGCAACGGCTTGGTGAGATCTACCATAAAGCGACCGGAGATACCCCTGGAGCTGAGAGTGCCCTTCGTCTCGTCGTTGTTTCATCGCTGGCCGGAGGTACCGGCGCTGGTCTACTCCAGACTGTCTGCGACATTCTGCGTGCGCGGGACACGGAAGCCGGTGATGCCATTTTCGGAATCCTCTACACCCCAGAAGTCTTCTCCTCGCTGGGCGGTGCCTCGATTGGGGGAGTCCAACCGAACAGCCTTGCTGCGATCTCTGAGTTGCTCAATGGCCACTGGTGGAATGGCTCGCATAACAAAGACAACCTCGACCTAGTGCCCAACCCAAAGACCCCTCAAGAATTGATTCGAGCTGGGCTGCCGAATGCGATCACGATGAGCGGGCCCACCTACCCCTTCCTTGTTGGCCGGACCAGTGAGGGGGGGGTAGATCACGGAACGCCGAATCAGCTGTTTTCGGTTGTAGGGCGTTCGCTTCTCTCTTGGGTAAGCGATAGGCACGTGCAAAGGGATTTCATTGCCTACACAATCGGCAACTGGAATAACTCTGCAATGAACCACCTGATGGGAGCAAATACCCTGGTCAATGAGGGCTCCGATCAGGAGAAGGGCTTGCCTTCATTCTCCGCACTTGGGTTCGCTCGCCTATCCACCGGGACCACGTACTTCCAACGATATGCAGTGCGGCGAATCGTCCGGGACGCATTGACTCATGTCACTCGATTCCATGTGGGCTCCGCTGAAGCTCTAAGGGTTGCGAAGGCTTTGGATACTGAAGATCCCGACGAGATCGCCGATGCCATAGCGCACGACCATCTGCTTCACTTTACACGAGACTGCGGATTGTCAGAATTGGGACCAGATGAAAACCAGATAATTGATGCTCTTCGACCTTCGGCAGTCGACGAGTACCGAGTCAGGTTCCTGCAAAAGAGTCGGGAACTGAGCCAGATTGGCGATGGATCTGACCGATCGGCCGAAGACTGGCGTGAAGGCATCGTCACTGGTGTCGATCTCGCCCTCACCGAGTTTACTCGTCCATTCGAAGAAGCCTTGAAGGACAACACCCACGAGTGGGTGAGCATGGTTCAGGGACGCATCGAGACCGGGGTTGAAGCGGCAAC
>JASMKJ010000175.1 GCA_030749275.1 Acidimicrobiales bacterium | reverse complement strand
GAATTACTGACCTACCCAGCAACGTACGACCAAATCATGTTTGGTTCTGTGGAACAGGCATATGACCTCGGCGCAGCCGGGGTCGGAGCCACGATCTATTTCGGCAGCGATGAAAGCGGACGCCAAATTCAGGAGACCGCCGAAGCATTCGAAAAGGCCCACCAACTGGGAATGTTCACGGTGTTGTGGTGCTACTTGCGCAACAGCTCAATTGACACCGATGACCAGGACAACCACGTAGCGGCCGATGCAACGGGGCAAGCGAACCATATTGGCGTCACCATTGAAGCCGACATCATCAAACAGAAGCTCCCCGAGAACAACGGAGCTTTTACCCTGATTTCAGGGTTCGGTAAGACGCACCCAGATGTCTACGACAAGTTGACATCAGATCATCCGATAGACCTGTGTCGCTGGCAGGTAGCGAACTGCTACATGGGCAGAGTAGGGCTAATCAACAGTGGCGGGGCGAGTTCTGGGTCAACCGATTTGGCTGAGGCAGTCACGACTGCGGTGGTCAATAAGAGGGCAGGCGGCCTCGGGTTAATATCTGGACGCAAGGCTTTCCAACGTCCCATGGAAGACGGAGTCGAGTTACTTAACGCGATTCAAGACGTCTATCTAAACGAATCAATCACCGTCGCGTAAGTTGCCAGAATGAACTCCGTGACATTAAGTGAGTATTTGCCTCTCCGCGCGTATATTCTTCGGGGTCGGACGACCACCATCCCCCGGGAGGGTCTGTGACCGATACAGCACCTCGAGAACTTCCGCTTCAAGAACTAGATGAAGTCATCATCCGATTCGCCGGCGACTCCGGTGACGGCATGCAGTTGACCGGTGACCAGTTCACCAGCATCTCCGCGGCTTTGGGTAACGACTTGGCGACACTGCCCGAATTCCCTGCGGAAATCCGTGCTCCCCAAGGAACACTGGCTGGAGTATCAGCTTTCCAAGTGCGCATTTCTGACTTCGCTATTACAACTCCAGGTGATGCTCCGACCGTACTGGTCGCCATGAACCCGGCGGCGCTTAAAGCACAACTCCACAATGTCGTCCAAGGCGGAGCCATCATCATCAACACCGATGCCTTCAACGAACGCAACCTTGAGAAGGCGGGCTACGAAAGCAATCCCCTAGATGACGGCTCGTTAGAGGGCTACAGGATCTACCCGGTCCCGATGAGTCAAATCACCAGAGATGCTGTCGCTGAACATGGTGTGAAACCCCGAGATGCCGAGAGGTCAAAGAATTTCTTCGCATTGGGTCTGATCTCTTGGATGTACACGCGTCCTGTGGAACCAACCATGGAATTCATCAACACCAAATTCCGCGGTAAAGAACTCGTCATCAAGGCGAACGAAGCAGCATTTCACGCCGGATACAACTTCGGAGAAACAGCCGAGCTGTTCGAGTCCCACTACGAGATAAAACCCGCATCACTGCCCTCAGGGGAATACACAAATGTCAATGGCAACACGGCGCTTGCATGGGGATGCGTTGCCGCAGGTCAGTTAGCTCGTTTACCTGTCTTTCTTGGTTCTTATCCGATAACACCGGCCTCCGACATCCTCCACGACCTCTCTGCCCTCAAGAACTTCGGGGTGCGAACCTTCCAAGCTGAAGATGAGATAGCAGCAGCAGCATCCGCTGTAGGCGCGGCTTTTGGGGGAGCGTTGTCATTCACAACTACCTCTGGTCCCGGTGTTGCTCTCAAGGGGGAATCCCTCGGGTTAGCGGTCAGCCTCGAATTGCCTCTGGTTGTGATCGATATACAACGAGGCGGCCCATCCACGGGTTTGCCAACTAAGCCAGAGCAAGCCGACCTGATGATGGCTATGTATGGACGTCACTCTGAGTCGCCGATGCCTATCGTCGCCCCGAAAAGCCCAGCGGACTGTTTTGACGCGGCGATAGAGGCCTGCCGCATCGCCCTTCGTTACCGAACACCGGTCATGCTGCTAAGCGATGGGTACCTAGCTACTAGCTCAGAGCCCTGGCTGCTGCCTGACGTGGACTCCTTGCCAGACATCGGCGTCGATTTTCACACCGGGTTCAATGGGACGAACGAAGATGGCGAGGGAATCTTCTTGCCCTATTTACGAGACCCCGAAACACTGGCCCGTCCATGGGCTATTCCCGGAACCCCTGATCTGATGCACCGCATAGGCGGAATTGAAAAAGAGGACGGCTCAGGCAACATCAGCTACGACCCGGAAAACCACCAAAAGATGGTCAATCTTCGTGCAGCGAAAATTGAGGCCATCGACGTGCCCGACGTCGAAGTCGCCGGCGACGTCGATGCCACCTTCTGCATGTTGGGCTGGGGATCAACCTGGGGGGCCATCGATGCAGCGGTTGAGCGCCTACAAAAGAACGGCAAAAAAGTCGCTCATGTTCACCTGACCCACCTGAACCCCCTCCCGAAAAACCTGGGAGATGTGTTGTCGACCTTCGACAAGGTGATATGCCCGGAGATGAACGATGGACAACTTGTGAACTTAGTGAGAGCAAAGTACTTGCTCGATGTCAGACCGGTAAACAAAATGAACGGCGTGCCGTTCACAACTGCAGAGATTGAGTCCGCGGCTCTTCAAGCTATGGAAGCTTCTTGAGGACGACAGGTCGATAAATATGACTGATATTTCCCCCCGCACAGAACCAGGAGACTGGGCAACCGACCAAGAAGTCCGCTGGTGCCCGGGTTGCGGCGACTATTCGATTCTGACCGCGATGCGGATGCTCATGCCTGAGTTAGAGGTCGACAGAGAGAACACCGTGTTCATTTCCGGTATTGGATGCGCGGCACGCTTTCCGTATTACATGAACACATACGGTATGCACGGAATCCACGGCAGAGCGCCCGCCATAGCGACCGGACTTGCTATGGCGAGACCGGACCTAGACATCTGGGTTATCGGCGGTGACGGCGACATGATGTCCATTGGCGGCAACCACCTGATTCACGCGTTGCGAAGAAACGTCAATATCAACATCCTTCTTTTCAACAACATGATTTACGGCCTCACAAAAGGGCAATTCTCGCCTACCAGTGAAGTGGGCAAAGTTACCAAGAGCTCACCAATGGGCTCTTTGGATGCACCGTTTAATCCCATGTCGGTAGCACTAGGAGCTGAAGCGGCATTTGTGGCCCGCACCCACGACATGGATCGTCACCACATGATGGAGATGTTCCGACGCGCCCACGCACACAAAGGAGCGTCAATTGTCGAAGTTTTCCAGAATTGCAATGTGTTCAACGATGGAGCATGGGAAGGCATCACTAAGAAGCAGAATCGAGATGGGAACCTGATTTCCCTCGAACAAGGTCAACCGATCAGGTTCGGTGCTGACGGCGAATTTGGTGTGGTAGTGGACAACGGCGCCGCCAAGGTCGTGTCGGTTGCCGATGTAGGCGTAGAGGCGCTGCTCGTCCATGACGAACGAAAAGCCGACCCATCAACCGCTTTCATGCTGAGCCGCCTATCAAGAGGACCCTTCGAACCCACTCCGATTGGGGTATTCCGAGCCGTCGAACGAATTGAGTACGCCACCTCCTCGACATCACAGCTTGCTATGGCTCATGACAACCAAGGATCAGGAGATCTCGCATCCTTACTGCGCTCCCGCGGAACCTGGCAGGTCTGAACAGCATCGCCTGGATACTTGATCTCGACGGAGTTGTCTGGTTGGCAGACGAACCGATCGCCGGTTCAGCTAACGCGATAGAGCGACTCGACTTGGCGAATAACGACATTCTGTTCGTCACGAACTTTTCGGCGTTAACTCGCAGGCAGGCGGAGATGAAGCTCGAAGCGTGCGGGATAGAAGCAGCGGGACGAGTATTGACCTCGGCAATGGCGGCGGCGTCTTTGGTTGACCCCGGCGAAAGGGTCCTTGTGTGCGGGGGTGCAGGAGTCGTTGAAGCGGTCAAAGATCGAGGGGCCACACCGCTTGATCCAGCAGACAAGGAGTTTCCCTCTGGCTCTGTCGACGCTGTCATCGTGGGATTCCATCGCGACTTCAATTTCGATCGCCTAGCTACTTCAGCGAGAGCTCTGCTTGACGGGGCGAGGCTCATCTCAACAAACAACGACCCCACCTACCCGACTCCACATGGGTTACTACCTGGCAATGGTTCGTTGACTGCAGCAGTAGCGGTTGCAGGCAAGACAGAGCCTGTGATCGCCGGAAAGCCATACGCGCCCATAGCTGACCTTGCACTCAACAGATTGGGGCTACAGCGCGGAAGTCCCGGCAACATCGTGATCGGCGACCTACCCGCTACTGACGGTTTACTTGCCGCCGAGTTGCAGTTTGATTTCGGGTTGGTGTTGTCGGGAGTCACTTCTGCAGAACAAGTACCCCTATGTACACCCGAGCCAGATCTGATCGCCGAAAACCTAGAAGCGATGGTCGAGTTGGTCTTATCGTCCACTTGACACTGGAGTCGTGAACTCTCATCGACTGACCTGACTGTGCTGGTAGCTTCAATTTATGTGCGGATGCTGATGTATGGGTTCCAAGGACAGCGGCGATGAGCCGGCGCCGACTTGATAAAGAAATGATTCGACGCGAACTTGCTTCAACCCGCAATCAAGCGCAAGAGCTAATTGAGTCGGGTCAGGTACTCGTAAATGGGGCTGTGGCAACTAAAGCTGCCCGTCTGGTGACTCCATCGGAGCCCATAGTCTTGACTGGCCCGGGACCTAAGTTCGTGTCAAGAGGTGGCGACAAGCTTGACGCGGCATTGACCCGGTTCGGTATCGAAGCAAGAGGCAAACGAGTCGCCGATGTCGGCGCGTCGACCGGAGGTTTCTCGGATTGCGTCATTCAACGGGGAGCGACACAAGTCCTGGCGATCGATGTCGGGCATGGGCAACTGGATCACGGATTACGCCAAGACAGCCGTGTCCAAGTTTTCGAACGAACCAACATAAGACATCTCGATATAGACAAAATCGGGGGCCCGGTGAATCTGGTTGTAGTCGACCTCTCATTCATCTCACTGAAAGTTGTCTTTGAGAGACTCGTGGCGTTGTGTGAACCCCGGGGTGACTTACTTATGCTGGTAAAGCCGCAATTTGAAGCAGGACGCGTGGAGGCGACTAAGGGTCAAGGCATCATCAGAAGTCCCGAGGTTTGGCAGCGAGTTTTAGAAGAAGTAAGGGAATGTGTTTTGAAAGCGAAATTTGGGGTTATGGGTGTAATGGTGTCGCCGCTTCGCGGTGCTAACGGGAATGTGGAATTTTTCGTTCACTGCCGACCCGGAGCCGACTCCTTGGTCAACAGTGAGTCGATAGACAACGCTATAGACGAGGCTCAGGAGATGGCTTTGTCATGAGTGTCATCTCGATAATGCTGCACCTAGAGCGGGGGGACTCTCTTGAACTTGCTAGGGAGTTAGCTGACCATTTGGTGAAACAGGACAACACCGTCCGGTTGAGTGAGATCGAAGCTTCAGCGATCGACCGACCACAACTGGGTTGTTCACTAGAAACAGTTGCCGATTCACTTGACTTAGCGGTGAGTATCGGTGGCGATGGAACGATGCTGCGAACGTTCGAACGCGTCGCCCGCTTCGGTGTCCCAGTGCTTGGTGTCAACGTCGGGCATCTGGGTTATTTGACTGAATTTGAAGCGGACGAAGCGAAGGGGGCTATCGACGCGGCTTTGAAAGGAGCCTTACCTGTTGAAGAGCGATTGATGGTTCAGGGCAGGGTTG
>JASMKJ010000174.1 GCA_030749275.1 Acidimicrobiales bacterium | reverse complement strand
CGACCAAGTCGGTGAACATCGGCTGGATGTCACCTCTGCGGACATTCTCCAACATCTCGATCCGCTGATGTTCGAAATTTCGTGAAGACACATTGTCGATGACCTGCCAGACGAAGTCACGCTGAATGGGGCCCAGTCTTTGCCCACGGCCAACCCTCGAGATTCCTAGGTAGCCCTCCCGAGTAATTGCCCCGAGGCCGTAGATGACCCTCCTGTGCTCTTGGTGGATGAAGCCTGGATCTAGTACCCGACCTGTCTCATCCAGACCTCGAAACCGATCATCTTCTGAACGAAGCCTCCGGGCTTCCGCCGCCGCTTCCCTCTCCCACGCCGACGGGTTGAGGGGTTGCCACGGCACTCGAGCCAGTCTCGTTGGGATCTTGTCGAAGTTGCCCAGAAGGATCTCGTCCCTGGCTACGCCTGCATCCACGAACCGGTGCCACCCGGATTCATGACTCCGTACACGGTTGTAGGTTGTTCCGGCTTCCTCAAGGGCATCAGCGAGCCATCGGGCCAACTGGTCGATCATGCCCTTGTTGAAGGCAGTCACCAGGATCTTGCGAGGCCCATCAGCAGGACTGCGTTGAATCAAGCGGACGAGGTGTTCGACCAGAAGGAAACTCTTTCCGCTACCCGCACAGCCTCGGACCAGTACCGGCGTGTCTATTCCAATGTTGTACACGTCCATCTGTTCGGGACTAAGCCGTCGGGACAGAGGATTGTCAAAGAGCGGATGCTGCCGATCTGGTGGATGAATAACCGCGATCGACTGGCTGCTGGGCTCATCGAAGTTGGAGCTTTGTTGTACCGCTCGCCTATTTGGCAGCCCGACCCGCTCGTAGACTTCCCGTCGCTGCTCGGACGTCGCTCTCATGGGCCCCGTCCAGACACAATTGACATCCCGCTCTCTAATGTCCCAATCCCGCTCCCGAAACCTCTGTTCAATCTCGGTGATCGCCTCTTGGTTCGCCCTGGTGTTCACCACGACAACTCCTTCGGCCCTGCATCGCTCTGCCACAGTTAGTAACGAGCTTGCAACATCTTCGCCTTGCAGGTTGTCGCTTGCTTCGAGGACATAGCTGGCAACGACCCACACCGGGCAACCGCTCGACACGTCGAAAAAGGGCCACGATGTCCTATCCACCAAGGGCCATGATGTCTTGGTCTGTTTACGTTCAACCCCGGATTCGAATTCGCTTTCGAATGCGTCCCATAGAGCGTTTGCAGCCTCTCTCATGAAGGGACTGGATTCGACCTCGTGCACGACGAGCCTCGGACACCGCGAGCCACATGCTCTGTTTGCAACCGTGACCACCCCGCAGGCCCACGCCAAGGCTCCGGTTCCTGAGCCAAGGTCAACAAACTCAACTACATCGGCTTGGGTGATGGACACGATGTCCGCCACGATGTCAACTAGAGGGTTCACCCGTCGTCCGTGGTACCAGAACGCATACGCGGCACCGATGGTCGGCCGGTCGTAGTAGGTGCTGCGTCTGTCGCTCAATGCGAGAAGATCAGCTAGCGAGCCCTCCCACTCGTACTGGTCCCAGCGGTCCACGAGGGGCTCCGCACACGTCAGGGCACCATTGGCGACCGCCGTATCGACGCGATCAGACCAACCAGCGATGGTCTCAAGTACCACCATCACTGCTCCTGCAACCAGATCGGAACGAAGCCTTCCTGGCCCTCTCGCACGCCAGGAAGGTGTTCTCGAAGCATCTTGACGGTGGCCGCGTACGAATATTCGTCCCAACCCATTGATGACGTGATCTGTAGTGCAGCATCACGGGTTCCTCGGATGAACCGTCCCTTTTCAGCATGAAAAGGTTGCACGACATACCGAATCGCTCCGACTTGAAGAAGGTCCCTTGAAAAACCGGCTGCGTCAGCAACAGGCAACAGGGGTGTCATCGTGATCACAGTCGGAATACCTGCTGAGGCCACTGTTCGTGCAGCGTCAAGCCTTGCCTTGTTGGGGGGGCAGTCGGGTTCGAACGCCTTTCGGACTTCTTCTGAATCGGTGGTGACGGTGATGTTCACCTGTACGGCTTCGAACCGACTCAGTAGGTCAATGTCCCGGGTGACGAGCGGGCTTCTGGTCTGGACGACAAGCCGGACTCCGCGCGATGCCAGGATCTTGAGAAGGCGCCTGACCATTCCAAGCCGCCGTTCGATGAGTTGATAGGGGTCGGTGACGCTGCTCATGTAAACGGTCTTGCAATTCAGGTCCGTCCGCATGCGTTGCAGAAGCTCCACGGCGTTTTGCTTGACTTCGACCCACTCACCCCAGGCATCTCGTCGTTCCTCGTCATGCGCGAAAAATGCCGCGTAACAGTAGGTGCAACCATACGCGCACCCGGAGTAGGGGTTGAGTGTGAAGTCGTAGCCGGCCATGAAGCCTGACGCCTTTGTCAGGATGCTTCTTGCTTCGCGGGTTACAAATCGCGTTCTGCCAAGACTCACTGGCACCGAGTCGGCATCCTCAGCAAAGAAGCGAAGTTGGCTATTCACCTCATCCTCGTCTCAAAGACACTTTGGTCCGATCACACCAGACACTCGGTTCTTGGCCAGTAGCCAGACACTCCTTCATTCCACTATGCCCCAGCCGTGACATCAAATGGCAGCGGGTCAGTCCTCGATCGGCTCGATGCGGAGTTCGCCGGCCTCGGACATGGCCTCGAGGAAGGCCGCCTGGGC
>JASMKJ010000173.1 GCA_030749275.1 Acidimicrobiales bacterium | reverse complement strand
GCGTTCCTACACGTTCAACACGGCAGCCGACGCAGACATGGCATGGAATAGACCGAAACCAATACCGAGATGGGACTTGGGTAATGGATGAAGACGAACTAGTCATCGAAGAGGACGAAGATGCTGACCTCGAGACTGCCGATGTGGCCGACCTCGACATCGAAGAGGAAGGCGCTGACCAAGAAGATCACGACGAAGAACCAAACGGATCGGTTCAGGGTCATTGGGACGATGCCCAGTTGGAACAAGCACAGGCCCATCTAACCAGTTGGACGACTCGCTGGAAGGTTCAAGAAGACCCGTACGTCGTCGGACTCGCAGAGGCAGTGAGTAGCCGAAAGAACATGACGATGTGGGCGTCGCTAGATCCGTACCAGCGACTTCCAGTACCCCCGCTACGCAACGGACGAGTGCTATCCGTTATCGCTCAGATACTCGGAATAGCTAGGAACGTCCTTGTATTCGTGCCCGTTGCGGTCACCTGGTGGGCAATCGGCGAAGCGACAGACAGGTTCGGTCAATACAACTCCTTCAAGGCAGTGGGGGAAAAGACAAACTTCCTTGATTTCTGGCAAAACGGCTACGGCATGCTTGATGACGTCAAGTTGTTTTGGGTAATTGGAGTCAAGATCCAAGAAATTGCCTTAGTTGATTCACTCATTATCGTTGCAGTTGTAGTTCTAACGCTGCTCTCTAGCGCTATTGGTAAGGCCGCTGATGGGCAGGGAGATAGGGCTGAGTCGAGAGCTTTCGCTGAGCGAGAACATGTAGCACTGGTCCTAACCGAGGCCCTCGAAGGCAAACGATCAGCGAGCCCAGAGTCGATAGCGGGCAGTATCGCTGACGTGCTCAACGACCTCGTTGACGCATCCCGAGAAGTAAAGAGTGCCGCCACTCAACTCGAACAGGCCTCAACAGGGGTGGCCGCTTTTTCCTCCCAGATAGCAGAGTTGAATACGACTATCGCCGAGTTGTCTCAACGAGTCGCGGGCCAGGTGTCGGGAGAACTCGTCAAGGCTGTCGATGATCTGAGTGTGTCAGTAGCGCGCCTCAATACAGCGGTAGTTGGTGACACCACCCGTCTTATGGGTGACGTGATCGCAGGGCTTGACAGTGTCACCGAGCAACTTGAGCGCACAGGTTCTTCAGTTGAATTTGGTGTTAAGAGGCTTAGAGACGATCTTGACGTCATCCATAATCGGATTACTGGGACCTGACAGCTAGTCAAATGAAACCGTCAGGGAGGAACCGGAACAGCCAGTCTGAATATGACCCAGTTGGGCTCGCTGGTTGGTTATATACCGATCTCCTCCTTGGCCTGATGATTGTGTTCTTAGGCAGTGTCACCTATCAGGTGGTTACTTCAAGTACGGGCCAGAACGGTTCTCAGGCTGGCGCCTTGCCAGGCACGACCACCACGACCACCACGACCACGACGACTACGACGACCACGACGCCGGAGGCAGATGAACTTCTTGATCAAGTAGAGGCCCTCACGTCACAGCTCACTGAGGCTGAAACTGAGAACCAGGCCATCAGCGATCAAGGGGAGGCTCTTGGGTTACAGCTCACTGGGGCTGAAACCGAGATAGGCAACCTCGAGGCCGAAAATTCCGAGTTGCAGTCGACCGTGGAGGACCTAAGCAGGAGCCTCGCTACGGTGAGCGATGAACTATTAAGAGCCCAGATCCCACTAGGTGTGGAACGGGGCTATGTCTGTTTCCGGATCAACGAGAGGATCGAGGTAGTTCGCCATAAGGATCCGGATCTCGAAGAGACGTGGGTTCTCGCCCCTGGATCGGACAGCGTCGATCTACTCGTTAACCGACTAAAAGAGGAGATCGCGAATGCAGGGCTCGAAAGTCGCTATGCGGGAATCGTGTTGACGTTCAGCGTGAGCTCAGATGCAGAAAGATGGAGAGCTCTCCGAGACGCCAAAGCCTTTAACGATCTTGTGCTGACACAGATCCAAATGTTCGAGAAGACAGCTACTCGGGGCTATTGGGAAGGACCGAGACCCGGCAGGGTGGACGGCGGCTTCATGCTGGAGATCCACCTGATAGATGACGGAAAAGGCGCTCCTCCCCTAGGAGTCGACGACAAGCCGAAATGTGGGTGAATGTTCAGCACTAGTGCTTATCCGGGCTGTGTCGTTGTGTTCTCATGGCGATTACCGGCCTGCTGCGTGCTTTAATTGGCTGGCGCGAAGCCTGCTTGGAGGGTGAAGGGCTTGGTGCCGTCGTAGCTGGGAGGGGAGTAGTGATTAGTTCCTTCACCCAGTCCTCAGCGGATGGTCGATCTGTGGGCAACATGCTGCGGCTTATCAGCGAATGGATTTGACCTGGAGCACCGTCTGGGACCTGAATGGCGCCGATTCTTTTTGGGGGTCGATCAGTTGTGGCTGCCCACAGGGCCCTGTAGGCAGCAAGGCCAAGTTTGTAGATGTCGCTTTGGTGGGTGGTTTGAGACTGAACCACCTCTGGGTCTTCCCAGTCGGGGGTTTGCTTGGCAAAATTGATTGCGGTGGAGCCACGAACTCGGAAACCGTCACAGTCGATAAGCATGATCCGCCATTTGGGGTTGTTCGTCCAGAGGATGTTTCGGCCAGAGATATCTCCCAGAACGACGTCGCGTCTGTGGAGTATCTCGAAGGTTATTGACAAGTCCAGGACCAGTTCAGCTACTTGTGGGATCGATGGTCGTGGTATTTCTGAAACTAGTTTTGTGTTGTTCTGGTACCGGTTACGCATCGAAAGGTAATTCCAGTCACAGAGCACCTGTCTGGGTCGCTTAGTTAGACCGTGTTTAAAGGAAAACGTGTTAGGGACGCGCTCCATCAGGTAGCCACGCAACTGGCCATGGTCAACAACTGCAGCTTCTGGCCAAGCAGTTCTGGCACTAATCCATTCTCGGTCGGCGCGATCCCACTTGGCTGGCAAGTCGGACAGGTGTTTGAGGGCAGTCAAGTTTGGTGGGCTCTGGCTGCTGAGGAAATACTCCTTGTAGACGGTCCCTGGGTCGTCGACGAACTCAAAGACACGGCCCTCTGCTCCCTGGCCGATCTCATTTAGCCTGGTGATGTCGATTGCCGACTGATACGTGATGACGCCTGGCATGGCTAAGACATGTACTGGTGGCGGTTTGGCCAACACACGATTGCGGTCCTGTCATCATCGACACCTCTCATGTCAAATGTCATGTCATTGATGAACTCGTGCAACGCGACTGGCTGTTGCCACCGATTTGCCAAGTGAGTACCAACGGCGAGCATGTCGTCGCCCTGGGAGATGTAGTTGCCGATTCCGTCGGTCGTAAGAAACAGAACGTCGCTGTCGGCCAACTCCGGCATTGATGTTGTTAGTTGGTCAGTGCTGTGAACTCCTCGTGTTGACGAATCGACGATATCTCCGCTACCCGAATCG
>JASMKJ010000172.1 GCA_030749275.1 Acidimicrobiales bacterium | reverse complement strand
TATTTCGATGCATCGTCAACAGTGTCCAACGCCATGGATTCAGCAAAGTTCTGATCTTGAACGGTCATGGCGGCAACATCGACGCATGCAAAATGATGGCCCAACAACTGTCACTCGAAATAAACGAGATAACAGTAATCGCTGCAACCTACTGGCTCGAAGCAGCAAACCGTTTGGAGTCCCTGCTGGAAGATCAGTCGAACGTGATGCATGCCGGTGAAGCCGAAACATCGATGATGATGCATCTGGCCCCCGACTTAGTGGATGACAGTGACCTCCCCTCTCACCGCACTACTGCGGACCTCAGTTTCTTGTTGGCTGGCGAAGCATCATTCCGCTGGCGCGACCTAGCATCTGTGACCCCTAATGGCGTGTTAGGCGATCCCAGTACCGCTAACGGACCCAAAGGTGAACAACTACTTGAAGCAGCTTCAGACGCAATCTGTGACCTGATTTGCGATTCGCAGACATGGAGCGCCGCCCCCGATCTTCGAGGTGACCACACCGCTGAAGTGCCCTTCCACCGCTGAACCTCAGAATCAGTGACCTTTCAGCGGATACATTTTCACCGCGACCCTTCTGGTCGTGAATTCACGGCAACCTTGTTCACTCGGGAGGCAGCTGATGGCTGTTCACTATGAAATTGACGGACCGGTAGCGGTAGTCACCATCGATCGGCCCGACGTGCGTAACGCCATCGATGGACCTGCCGCTCGACAACTTGCCGAAAGTTTTCGAAACTTCGAAGCTGATGACACGTTGTCGGTAGCGATCTTGACCGGTGCAGATGGCACGTTCTGTTCTGGAGCGGATCTCAAAGCCGTGTCGTCTGATCAAAATAATTTGCGTGTCAACCTCGAAGGCGACGGCCCGCTTGGTTGCAGCCGGATGAACTTATCCAAACCAGTCATCGCCGCAGTAGAAGGGCATGCAGTCGCTGGAGGACTGGAGTTAGCCCTGTGGGCCGACCTGCGTGTCGCAGCCCGGGACGCTGTTTTTGGTGTCTATTGCCGTCGTTGGGGAGTACCTCTCGTCGACGGAGGTACCATCCGGCTGCCAAGACTGATCGGGCAAAGTCACGCAAACGACATGATCCTCACAGGTAGAGGTGTTTCCGGAGACGAAGCTTTAAGCATGGGTCTGGCTAACCGGGTCTGTGACCAAGGGATGGCGCTTGCTGAAGCCCAGGTGCTTGCCCACCAACTAACCGAATTCCCCCAGCTGTGTCTCCGTTCCGATCGACAATCTTCTTATGAACAGTGGGGTATGCCCTTTGAGGACGCACTACGAAACGAAACCCTGTTGGGACGCGAAACAATAGAGAGTGGAGAAACTCGCGAAGGTGCAACACGATTCGCCGAAGGAGCGGGAAGACACGGAGATTTCTCCGATCTTTAAATGGCCCCCGAGACGTTGATTTCACCAGAGTGGCGCCCGTCTGCCGTACTGATCCGCGCGAAACCGGATGGTTTGCATTTTCGACCTTCACCGAACAAATTGATTGGCTAGGGGAGTCAGGCAGCACAGTTAGGATCTTGCTGACAACTCGAGCTAGCTCCCCAAAGAAAAGAGGTCCTGGTGGAGGTCATCAACGAAGTCATGCCAACCAGTTCAGAACGAATCAAAGAAATGATGGAGCCTGGCCCCAAAGGCCCCATCTACATGATCAATTTGCTGAAGTTCAAAGAACGCGCTGAATACGAAGACGGACGCGAAACTCAGCTCACTGGATATGAGGCGTACCAACTCTACGGTCAAGGCGTCGTCCAGTTGCTCCCCAAATACGGGGGCGAAGTGGTTTTCGTCGGCGACGTAACTTTTCTTTCACTTGGCCAAGTTGAAGATCTATGGGATGAGGTCGCGATAGCTAAATATCCGGACCGGGCCTCTCTAGTTGAGATGAGCAGTTCGGAAGAATGGCAGGAGTTAGCAGTACATCGAGCAGCGGGCTTGGTCGGACAACTC
>JASMKJ010000171.1 GCA_030749275.1 Acidimicrobiales bacterium | reverse complement strand
GAGCATGCGAGCGTTAGCGATGCCGGCCATAGGTCCCGGTGAATGGGTTACTCCACGGCCACTTGATCAAGCAACAGTAGCGATCGTTTCTACTGCGGGTCTTCACCGACGCATAGACCCCCCGTTCACTGTCGGGTCGTTGGATTATCGGCTCATTCCGGGAGATACGCAGTTCGACGATTTAGTGCTGTCCCATATCAGTGCCAATTTTGATCGCAGCGCATTCGGTCAAGACCCGAACATTGTTTTCCCAATCGACCGCCTCCGAGAACTTGCTTCTTCTGGAGAAATAGGGGGAGTAGCGCGTTGGCATTACTCCTTCATGGGAGCCATGCCCGATCCCTCCCAGTTTGAGAAAGCAGGAGAAGAGATCGGCCGATTGATGGCTCAAGATGGAGTCGATATCGCTTTTTTGGTTCCTATATGACCTGTGTGCACGGGCGCGGTCGGTGCCTTAGCTAATTACATAGAGCGGGCCGGAGTAGCTACTACTTCCATAAGTCTGATCCGAGAAATGTCTGAAGCGGTTGTGCCTCCACGAGCGTTATGGGTCTCCTTTCCTCTCGGCCGACCGCTCGGTGCCGTCGATGATTCCGAATTTCAAAAGAAGGTGATGAGAACAGCGTTCGGACTCTTAGACACTGCGGTCGAACCAACTATCGAGGACTACGAAATGCAGGCCCCAGATGAAGGTCTGAGCGAGAATTGGTCGTGTCCGCTGAATCTCTCGACTGAATCTTCAGGCTCGTTAACCGAACGGTTATTGGCAGAAGTGGCGCTGCTTCGTCCCTGGGCTATCGAAACTCGACGCCAGCGAGGACGAACCCTATTCGGCGCAAGTGGAGCTGGAGAAGATCAAGTTGACGAGCTCGTTCGAGCTTTCGCTTCGGTTGCCGAAACGGGCAAAGTTACGTCTGAACTCGTCGTTGACGACGTTGCTTGGGCGTTTGAAATGCCGTTGCTGCTGCGTCACGTAGCTGATGACCTTCGCACCTTTTATCACGAAGCATTAGCGGCACAACCTGGCGACACTGCGCCTGACCACGACGCGTTGAACCAATGGATATTTGGTGAAACAGTCCTTGGAGAAGCGCTCCTATTGGTCGCCGATGGGTTGACGAAGGCTTCTGATTCGCCCATGGCTCAACTAGTCAGAGGACTCTTAATTCCCGAAGGTCATTACAGAGGCGGGAGCGCTTTCCCCCAACAGATCAATTTTCCACTCAACCCGGAAACATAACCACATCAACATGAGACTGAACAAGAGAGCCCTCTGGTGAA
>JASMKJ010000170.1 GCA_030749275.1 Acidimicrobiales bacterium | reverse complement strand
AGTGGAGCAACAGTGGCTCATGGCTTGGCTAGTGTCCCGGACACTGACTGAAAGGTGCATTAGTGAGGTCCATAAGCCTTTTTAGTGGTGTTGGCGGACTCGAGCCCTCTGCCGTGTCGGCGGACGTGCTTTGTGAATTGGACCCTGAGTGTCACATGGTTCTGAGTCGCCGATTTCCGGAAAGTAGGCTTCACGACGATGTCATGACCCTCTCTCCGGGCCGTGCCGATGCAATCTTCGGCGGTTGGCCTTGCCAAGACCTGAGTGTTGCTGGGCTCCGAAAGGGTCTTGCCGGTGATAGGAGTGGTCTCTTTTTCCGCATGGTGGACATCGCCCTCGAAGCCAATGCGAACTCGATCGTCGCCGAGAACGTCCCAAACCTTCTCCGACTTGATCAAGGACAGAACTTCGCCCTCGTACTCGAGGCTCTTCGAAGAGCAGGATTCAGCCACATCACGTGGCGGACCCTGAACGCGCGACAGTTCGGGCTACCGCATCAACGGCGGCGGGTTTTCATAGTCGCGTCGGAAATACCAGAAGCAGCGTGGGCTCTTCTCAGACCGATCGACTCATCCAGACATCGTGGTCGGATCGAAACACCAATAGCGGCGGGATTTTACTGGACAGCGGGAAGTCAGGGCATCAACTTCAGCGATGGGTACTCACCCACGCTCAAGGTCGGTTCTTCACTATCGATTCCGTCACCGCCTGCGGTCTTCTTCGATGACACCGTGCGCATGTTCTCACCGAAAGAGACCGTTCGACTTCAGGGGTTTCCACTACGGCCATTCAGGGGGTTGGAGTCGAAAGCCATCTATCGCATGATGGGCAATGCCGTGGCGGTGCCCGTCGGACGATTCGTCACCGACAGTCTTGATCCGAACAATCAGAAGGCTGGCCGGCCGGAGAATCTTGCGGAGATACCCCGCCAGGACTCGATCTTCGAAGATCTACCGGGAGCGGTCAACTGGCCCGCAGCCGGTTATTCAGCGCCAGAAGCTGTCTACGAGTTTCCTGATCCTGTACACAAATCGACGCTTTGCACGTCTCTAGAGCGCCTCATCGATCGAGATGACAACTCGACTCTAAGTGTTCGCGCCGCGACCGGCCTCTTGAGGCGTCTCGAACGCTCAGGAAAGAGTTGCCCAGAAGACCTCCGGTTCGCTCTCGAGAGGGCGGCCTTAGCAACTGCTCGTGTGTGAGAACCCCTGGAGCCTCAACCGTGAACCACTAGTCGCCGAGGCGCGGGGCGAAACCATCCCCCACAAGGTGTCCGACAGGCATTTGGTCCTCCTACCGTCGGACTCCACCTCGTTGACGACCTATCTCGAAGAACACGAGAAGAGGTTCGACGTCGTCACCGTTGATCTTCCACCACTCCCTAACGATCTTTCACAGGTTGCTGAGGCGACCAAGTGGCTCCATAAATCCGTAGGACTGTTCGAACTTGCGAAATC
>JASMKJ010000169.1 GCA_030749275.1 Acidimicrobiales bacterium | reverse complement strand
TCGGGGAAGGCATGGTCCACCGTGTTTTGGAGCAGTTCGTTGAGGACAACTGCCAGTGGTGTCACTATGTCCGACGGGACCAGACCAGCGTCACCTACAACCTCGAAACGGATCGGGCGATCTGGGGAGGTGAAACTGTCTTGCACGGTGCGAGCCAACATTTCGGCAACACCACCCAAGCTGACATCATCTGTCGTTTCATTTGCCAGGGTCTCATGGACAAGTGCGATTGCTCGAATTCGACGCACAGACTCGTCAATTGCCTGCTTTGCTTCTTCGGACTCAACTCGACGACCTTGGAGGCGAAGCAAAGACGAAATCGTCTGGAGGTTGTTCTTGACTCGATGGTGGATTTCTCGAATTGTCGCGTCTTTGGAGACAAGTAGTCGATCCCGCAACCTCAATTCCGTCATATCTCTCAACAAAACCACTGCTCCCCGGAGGGTGTCGCGTTCGCTGAGCGGAAGCCCCATCAACTGCACTGCTGTGTCGTTTCGTTCGATTTCTGCCACTACTGCTCGGGGTCCCTGGGAAGCCCCGCCTATATCCGGGTGTTTGATTCCGAGGTCTTCGAGTCGCCGACCAGCTACGTTGCCTAACACTCCAACCCGATGCAAAGTACTCAGGGCGTTTGGTGACGCATACTGAATTCGTGCTTCAGGATCGACAACAAGCAAGCCGTCGCCGACGCGAGGCACTTCATCTAGGTCCACGTCGCTGTCCTGATACGGAAATGTACCCGCGGCGATCATTTTCGCTAATTGATGGAAAGCCTCCAAGTACGTGCGTTCGAGTTCGCCAGGGTCACGGCGTTCAGCGAAGTTCGGGATTAGTTCGCGGCTCAGAACACCAACTGTCGTGTCATCATGTCGTATTGGGATACACATGACTGTGGCCCTCCGGTTGGTGGGCTTGATTGGTACTTCACCTTCCACAACTTCGCCGCTGCTGTAGGCCCGCGCGACGAAAGGGCGATCAACGTCGCTAACGCGAAGCCCCACATGGTCGTCTCGGTAGAGGGTTTGGCCAGTAGTGGGGCGGACTTGAGAAGCGATTATGAATTCCTCGCCGCCTTGGCTGATTGGGAGGAACAACAGCAGATCCGAGAACGACAGGTCGGCCAATATTCCCCACCAGGAAACGAGCCGTTGTAGATGCTGAAGGTGTCGCGTCGAGAGGCCAGTGCCTAATCGACTAAGTTCGGCCAGAGTTGCCATGACAGTCGAAATTACAACCGCTATTGAGGTGTCGGCAACGGGTCACTCACCGTTTGGTCCGATATCTCGATAATTCAGTTGGTTAGTCCGTCGCAAATCCGATGCGTCTGTCCCCCGGCGCTCCGAACTCTACGTAGGCAAGCTGATCAACTGACAGCCCCACGTTGCGTCCATCGCGGTCGCTGACCCAAAGCATGTTGCTGTTCGACTCACGTGCCGACTCGAGATCATCCTTGATCTGATCCGCTTCGTCATCGCTGACTTCAATTGTCAACTCACGTGCCACATTCACCATGCCAATTCTGATTTCCATGAGACAACCTTTTCTCAAAGTTCCGCAGTTTCGACCTGATTAGCCGGAGGTACCGCAGTTAGCAGAACAGCGTAGGCCGCTGTTGTCTTTCTCCCACTACCGATCCAGCATTCACGACGAGCAAGATAACTGCGAACATCCGATCTTGCTGCGGGCCCAATCTGGTCTCAGTGCATAGAAATGTTCGCGCTCCTGTTGTTCCTCGTAGGGAGATCGCAACAAATCCAGCAGCTCATTGACCAGCGACGCGTCGCCTTCTTCGGCCTTTTCTATAGCGAGTTGCGCCATGTAGTTGCGGAGCACGAATTTCGGATTTGTTAAGTTCATGAACTCGGCAAGTTCATTGCCATCGCTTC
>JASMKJ010000168.1 GCA_030749275.1 Acidimicrobiales bacterium | reverse complement strand
ATCATCCCGTTGATGCTCGAACTTCCCCCCAACACCTTCCCGCGCGCGTGGAATACCTTTCGCCCACCAAGCTCAGGTTCGGGCACCGTTTCGTACATCCAGTCATAAAACCGGGATCCAATCGGAAAGGAAAAGCCCGCGGGCATGTGGATGAAAGGGTCCCATATGTAATCCGGACGCCCTGCCTCCAACAACAACACGCTATTTGCAGGGTCCGCGCTCAAGCGGTTGGCTATCGCACAACCAGCAGATCCGCCACCAAGAATCAAAAAGTCATAGGTGGCTTGTTCGTCAATAGCTTCCCGGCTTGCCATCATCTCGCCTCTACGCGCTGAAAGTCGGTTTGCAGCGTATCCTCGCTGTCGTGCAGAGCCGGTATACACCCCAATGATTGGTGCGCTTCTTGGTCTTTTCGCCGCCTTCCTTATTGGTTTGTCCGATCTGTTCGGAAGGCGAATCACACCGCTATCCTCCGCAGTAACCACCGCACTGACCTTGCAGCTTTTCGCCGCTATCTCCGTCATTTTGGGTTTGCTGTTGTGGCCCGGGGAGTTTCAAGGTTCAGCCCTGCTTCTCGGTGCCTCTTCTGGGGTTGGTTTTGCCGCGGGGCTCTGCTGCTATTACCTAGGTCTAACGCGGTCTTCGTCCGCGCTAGTCGCCCCCATCGCCGCCGTGCTCTCAGTTTTGATCCCTTTCGCTTGGGCCCTTGCACGACGTTTCGACGTTTCTGCCTTGGCGGTTATTGGCGTCTTGGTAGCGATCCTCGGCCTCACTTTGGTAACAAGAAAGCCACAGGCTCACGAAAGCAATAGATCTGGCCTGAAATGGGGGGTCTTTTCCGGGCTCGGTTATGGATTTGGACAGGCATTCCTTCTCGACATCGAATCGGTTGCGGGACCGATCGCAATTGCTAGCCAAAGAGTGATTGCCTATTTGGTGATGGTTCCAGTCGCCTTTGCCGCTGGATCGCAGACATTTCCTCCCCGGGGAACGCGAGTAAACGGAATCTGGGCCGGGGTTTTCGCTGGTGGCGCCAGTGTCGCCCTGTTCCAAGGACTGCGTTACGACCCTCTTGCCGCGGTCACAGCCGTCGCTATTTTCCCCATCTTCACTATTTGCGTTGGGCGTGTCTTCTACGGCGATTCCGTTACTCGCGGACAAGCAGTCGGAATCCTTTTCGCGATTCTCGGGACTATCGCCGTCATCGCAGGCTAATCAGCCAATTTGGTCGGGTTCTTCGCTTTTTCTACGCTCGATGTAGTCAAGCATCGCCTTATCAGCCCCGCCGTCAATTGGGGGCGGCTCGTATTCTCTGAGCATCTGTTTCCAAGCACCGTTGGCCCTGTCAGCGGAAGTCAGTTCACCTTCCTCAAGCCACTGTTCGTAACTGTTGCTGTCTGCAGTGGTGGATCTGTAAAACGCCGATTCGAAATTTTGTAGAGTGTGCGAGTTTCCGAGAAAATGGTCGCCGTGCGGGTTGGTCCGAAACGCATCCATCGCCTGGCCGTTCTCCGTCATATCGATACCACTCGCGTACACCTCCATCATCCCAAGTTGATCAGCGTCCATGAGAAGTTTTTCGTAACTCAACGCTAAGCCGCCTTCGACCCAGCCCGCTGCGTGAAGTACGAAGTTCACTCCTGCTTGCATAGTCGGTAGCAACGTTGAGAGGGACTCGTAAGCAGCTTGAGCGTCTGGTGCTTTGGACGATGTCAACATGCCACCAGAGCGAAACGGCACTCCGACGCGACGCGCTAACGCCGCCATCAAATAGATTGCCAACCCTCCTTCGGGAGTCCCAAATGTTGGGGCGCCTGTAGCCATAGACATCGATGAGGCGAAGGTCCCAAAGATCACAGGGGCCCCTGGGCGCACCAGCTGACAAAAAGCCATTCCCGAAAGCGCCTCTGCGAGAGCTTGCGCCGCCAGACCGGCCACAGTCACCGGTGACATTGCCCCGGCGAGAATAAATGGCGAAATGATGCATGCTTGATTGTTCTCTGCATACACCTTCGCTGCTCCTAACATCGTTGCGTCCCAACGTAGGGGTGATGACGCATTAATTAGGTTGGTCAAAACGGTGCGGTCGGCTAGGTCTCCTCCGAAAGCAAGCCGACATAACTCAACTGAGTCAACTGCTCTTTGAGGTGCCGTAACCGAACCCATAAGTGGCTTGTCGCTGTACTTAAGGTGTGCGTAAACCATGTCCAGGTGGCGTTTGTTCACCGGAATATCTACCGGTTCGACCACGGTGCCGCCGCTGTGGTGGAGGTGTGGTAGTTGGTAAGTCAGTTTGACGATGTTTTCGAAATCTTCGAGTGTGGCATACCTCCGTCCAACATCGAGATCGGTGATAAACGGAGATCCATAATTTGGTGCAAAAACGGTACTGTTGCCGCCAATGCGAACCGACCGTTCGGGGTTCCGTGCCTCTTGTACGAATTCAGTAGGCGCAGACTTCTGTACCAGGGCTCTACAAAGCCCCGGCGGAAATTTGACTAATTCCCCTTGCACTTCAGCTCCGGCATTTTCCCAGAGTTCGAGCGCCTCAGGGAATTCTTGAAAGGCGATGCCAATTTCGCTCAGAATGACTTCCGCATTGGCTTCGATTTGAA
Organism: Acidimicrobiales bacterium; assembly: GCA_030749275.1. Lineage (GTDB taxonomy): Bacteria > Actinomycetota > Acidimicrobiia > Acidimicrobiales > Poriferisodalaceae > UBA6944. The sequence continues at coordinate 1,059 of JASMKJ010000168.1, read as the reverse complement.
GTAGACCCTCTTCGTCGAGTATCTCGACGGGCTTCAGTCGCCGCTCGAGATAGGGCTTGAATTCTAAGGAACGTCCAGTTCGTTCTGCACGACGGGCACTTCGGCCACCTGATCGACGACTAGTCAACTCATTAATCCTTTCGTCGACCGCGGCGTTGCACGTTTCGGCCGCCCGGTGTAGACGTTAGAGGACGAGGGGGAAGTGCAACAGTTCGACTCAAATTGGGAGCGTCCGCAGTCGCATGCGGAAAGGCCATCGCGTCGACAAACAGTTCCTGAAAGCGCGTCTCAGTTGCGGTTTCGATCTTTTCGACCTGCCTGACAAGCCTCTCGATCTCTTTGCGTTCCTCAAGAGAAAGCAAAAGACGAGCAGCCCCGCTACCTGCGGCATTCCCCACCGCCTGCACAGCCTCGAGCTCGCAGTCGGGGACGAGCCCTAGAACCATCGCGTACATCGGGTCAATCTGTGAACCAAATGCACCGGCGAGACGGATTTCGTCCGGAGTCGAACTACCAGCATGCTCCAAAAGAAGGTCGATCCCTGCTCGCAGTGCCGCTTTAGCAAGCTGAATTGCTCTGATGTCATTTTGCGTTATGACGATCTTTTGGTTTGCGGCAGGCCCTCCACCGTTGTAGAGAACAAATGAAAACGTTCGGCCGTCTGGTACGACACGCTTTGTCTTGGACCGATTATCAAGCAACGTCCCATCAGAACTCATGAGGCCGCTCAAGAACAGTTCCGCAACCGCCTCAATCACGCCCGAACCGCAGATCCCTGTGACCCCTGTTTCTCCTATCCCCTCATTGAAGCCCGCGTCGGTAGACCAGTAGTCGCACCCTATGATCTTGATCGATGGTTCGAATGAGTTCTTGTCGATTCGGACCCGCTCAATAGCACCCTTGGTGGCTCTTTGGCCATGACTGATTTGCGCTCCCTCGAACGCCGGTCCCGTGGGGCTAGACGCCGCCAGAATCCGGTCCGCATTCCCGAAAACAATTTCGGCGTTTGTACCGACATCGACAAGTAGTTGTTTCCGCCTTCCTTTGTTCGTCCCCTCG
>JASMKJ010000167.1 GCA_030749275.1 Acidimicrobiales bacterium | reverse complement strand
ATGCGGCGAGTGATGACCTCGGACCTCCAGAAGAACTAGAAGGCCGATCGCGGCTAGGGCAGCGATGCTTACCCATCGAACCATTAATGGTTCGGGCATCCCGACCAACAAGTCCAATATCAACCAAACCGACCCCCCTGCGGCAACAGCTTGGACAAGTAGCGTCGGTAAAAGAGCTTTGCTTTGCCACAGGTCACGACCTTCGCATTGAGCAAACAGGAAAGCCGTATACCCAGCGGTACATGCGGCTAACACCGCAACCGGAACAGCCAAAACGGAAAACATTTGAGATGATTGGAGCAACGCTGCTAGCAACCAAACTCCTAACAATGCCGCGTAGACACCAAGAACGTAAGCGCCCCGCACCAACCAACTAGAGGTATTCCCGCGGGTAAGTACCAGGAGAAACCGTGTTGGTTTCTTCAGGTCGGCGACCAACAGTACGCCGGTGATCAATAGAAATAACGCTGCTAGCGATCCCGGAAGAAACCCAACTTTCCCTGTCTGATCAGCATGACCCAACAACACCATGAGAGGAGCAAAGAACATAATCCCCGCTGCAATAGCTTTCGTTACTAGGTAACCGGAGACCTTGGTTTTCCAAGTAGTTGCGTGGGCCGTCGTGTATGTGGTCCTAGCCGTTACATCGAGATGATGAGTTGCCGGCGTTGGGTGATTGGGAGTGACATCAGCCCAAATGAGCCCATCGTTTGGGATGGTCGTGCGCAACGGATCCAGCGATGCCGCGTCCGCACCTCGGTAATACACCTTTGGAGCAGTTCCTTGTTCTGGGGACCGGACCGGCAAATGTTCGCCATTCAAGATCTGTAGCGCTTCATTATCAGCATCATCGAAATCAATGACCTTGATGGAATGAGTAGGACACACGACTACACAGGATGGTTCGAGGCCCAGTTCGACTCGGTGATTGCAGAAGTTGCATTTGTTTGCAGTATTTGTCTCGGGGTTAATGTAAATGGCGTCATAGGGACACGCATTCATGCATCCCTTACAACCGATGCAGTGGTTGTCATCAAAGTCCACCACGCCGTTGGGGGCCCGAAACAGCGCCGACGTTGGACAGATCTCCATACAGGGAGCGTTGTCGCATTGGTTGCAGCGCATGACGGAAAAGTGTCGAGTGGTTTCGGGGAATTCACCCATTTCGATGTATTTGACCCAAGTGCGATTCACGCCGAGGGGCACGTCGTGTTCGCTTTTACACGCGACAGTGCACGCGTGGCACCCGATACAGGTCTCGCTATCGAGAAGAAATCCGAGGCGAGTCACTGTCCTCTTTGACCAATCAAGATCGTTCTCATTACGGCAAATGTATTGCCTTTGCGACACGAAGACTGGGAATGAAGCACGTTCGTTGTGACCATCGCCAATTGATCACATCCAATAGCCCAACAACTTTTTGAACTTGACCAAAAATGAGTTATCCGGGTGTCGCCTCTCGGGGTACGGTCAAAGAAGTGACATCCCCCGAAACGATTCTTATACGAGTCACTGGACAAGACCGCCCAGGAATAACCACTGAACTATTGGGCCTCTTGGCACGCCTAGATGCAGAGCTGCAAGACATAGAACAGGTGGTGGTGCGTCACCAACTGACCTTGGGTCTAGCGGTAGCGGTTCCCGCGGGGCGGGACTTAGTAAAGGAGGTGCTGCTATTTGGGTGGGAACGAGATCTAGCGATCGACTTCGAGGTGGTCGACGCCACCCCAACCCGACACATCACACGGCAAGTAGTAACGGTACTGGCGCCGGAGCTATCACCAACAGCTCTGGCCCGTGCTAGCGGAGCTATAGCTGCCAGCGGAGGCAACATTCACAGAATTCACCGACTGTCACGCTTTCCTGTCTGGAGCTACGAATTTCTAGTCGAAGGCGCAGATCTCGAAAAGCTGCAGGCTTCGGTCATGGATATTGCGACTCAAGAGGAAATAGATGTTGCGATTCAGCCTCATGATCTGTCACGTCGATCCAGCCGCCTCGTGGTTCTAGATGTCGACTCAACGCTAATTCGAAATGAAGTCATCGACCTTCTTGGAGCAGAAGCTGGCCATCAGGACGAAATAGCCCGCTTGACCGAACAGGCTATGCGCGGCGAGATCGACTACGTAGAAGCACTTAAACAGCGAGTCGCGCTGCTGCAGGGATCCAGCGAGAAAATTGTTGAACGCTCAATTTCCAAGATGATTCTTACGGCCGGAGGGCGCACTTTCATAAGAACACTCAAGCGGCTCGGCTACAAGGTCGCGATCATAAGTGGCGGATTCACGCCCTTTACTGACCACCTGGCCAGAGAACTGGACCTGGACCACGCCTACTCAAACAAACTCCAAATAGTAGATGGAGTTCTGACCGGCTCGATCGACGGCGACATTATTGACGCGGATGGCAAAGCAAAATTGTTAGAAGACATAGCCCGGCAAGAAGGAATCCCCCTAGAGCAGACTGTGGCCATTGGAGACGGGGCAAACGATTTACCGATGCTGAAAAAAGCGGGTCTAGGTATCGCGTTCAATGCCAAGCCAACCCTACGAGAAGCGGCCGATACGGCGATTAACGTCCCCTATCTGGACGCCATTCTCTTCATGCTGGGAGTCACCCGAGAAGAAGTGGAAGCGGCAGATGCCTTAGACGAAAAACTTTACCGATTCACCGCCTAGCAAGAACTTCGTCATTATGAAAAACTGCGCTCATGGACACCCCAAACACTCAATTAGTGCTTCGAAGCGACCAAGACGGGGTTAGCACCCTCACATTTAACCGACCTGACGCACTCAACGCCTTGAGTCCTTCTTTATTCAAAGAATTAGAAGAACACCTCGCTGATCTGACCCAATCGTCAGAGGAGATTGGTGTCGTTGTCTTGACCGGCAAAGGCCGCTCATTTTCGGCTGGTAACGACTTAAAAGCCATTGAGCGCGGCGAAACTGCTTCGAGGCCACACCAACAAGCAGAAGTGTTGGACTTCATAGAAGCAATGCCCCAACCGGTCGTCGCGTCGGTACGTGGCCATTGTTACACCGGCGCTCTAGAACTTGCGATCGCATGCGACTTATTGATCTGCACCGACGACGCTAAGTTTTGTGACACCCACGGGAAATGGGGCATGGTGCCGACATGGGGAATGACCAATCGTTTACCTGAGCGAATCGGCCCCATAGCTGCCCGCGACATGATGTTCACCGGACGGACCTTGACAGGACTTGAGGCGGTGCAAATCGGTTTGGCCAATCGGAGCGTCCCGAATGATGAGTTGGAAAGCAGGACTGCCGAATGGGCAGCGGCTATAGCTGCAAACTCGTGGCACACTCTTCGCGAAGAGAAGCGTCAACTGCGTCAACTCTCGAAATTTGATCGCGAGGAGGGAATCCAATGGGCCCGAGAGCACGGTCCGGGCCCCGCGTCTGACATGCTCGAACGCATTCAGGAAGGTTTCAAACGCTGATACGGTCCTACTCGGAAAACCAAGGAGCAACAATGCCCAAAGTCACGATTTATCACAACCCACATTGAGGCTCGTCAAAAAACGCCTTGGCGGTCGCCGAGGAACAAAACGCTGATGTAGAGGTGGTTCTGTACATGAAGAACCCCCCAGATCAAGCAACATTGGAGCACATAGTTTCAGTCCTAGAAGATCCAGTTGAAGACCTCGTCAGAAAAGATTCGAAGTTTAAAGAACTAGATCTCAACCCAGATGATTACGTGGGAAACCCTGATGCGGTCATCGACCTCTTGCTTGAACGGAAAGCGTTAATGCAACGACCGTTACTGGTCACAACCCGTAAGGCAATCATCGGGAGACCTAAGGACCGTATCGCCGAATTCCTTGGGTAGTCCTGCCCTAATTGCGTTAATCGAAACTCAAGAGTCACACCTCAGATCTGCGGCAAGCGTTAAGATGAGGTTCGCTGCCAACGCCCAGTGGGAGAGTTCATCCAGCAATTAGAACGGCTGGCTGGCGCCGAAGGAGCAACCGCCCCGGGAAACTCTCAGGCCTCAGGACCGCAGGGAAGAAGCAACGCTGGAGAGCGAGTTGTCTTTGGACTTCTCCACCGAAGGGGAAAACTGCATTTCGCGGCCAATCTCTCAGGTTCCACGACAGCGCGGGGCGTCAAACTTGACGCGGGTCGGTAGCCATGGGTGAAACCTCAAAGACACGGGGACAGCGACGTACCCCACTCCATCATCTGTACGCCCTACACGGCGCCAAGGTGGTTCCCTTTGCTGGATTCGAGCTTCCTCTAAGTTTCGATGGTGTAATCAACGAACACCTAGCGACTCGGAGCTCCGCTGGGCTCTTTGATGTGAGCCACATGGGCATCGTCGATTTGATTCCCAAAGCGGGCCAGTCGCAGACCGCAGTCGTTGAAGCTTTAGAACGAGTCACTCCTGCCGGTATTGCGGAACTCGAAAATAATCAACTGCAATATGCACTTCTAACCAACGAGCACGGCGGAGCCGTAGATGACTTCATCGTTAGTCGCAACGAGTCACGGATTCGACTTGTCCTAAACGCATCACAAATAGACGCTGATCTCGCTTATATGAAACGGGTACTGGTAGAGACATCCGACATCATTCTTCGCGATGACTTAGCTCAGATAGCCCTGCAAGGACCTA
>JASMKJ010000166.1 GCA_030749275.1 Acidimicrobiales bacterium | reverse complement strand
AGATTTCGAACACACATACGGAATCGGTCCGGCATCGGGATGTTTGGCAGCAATTGAAGCGATGGTCACCATCGAACCCTTACCGGCTTCAACCATGTGGGCCCCGCAAGCTTGAGCAGCCAAAAGCGTTCCATCCAAGTTGATGGACATGACCTGACGAAAGTCCTCCAAATCGAGTTCCAACAACTCGTCAGCTGGCCGCTCGAAATAATCCATACGTTTCGCGAACCACTTCACGCTGGCATCTTGGTCCCCGCTCTTATAACCCGGATGACTTACCCCAGCGGCCGTGACCAGAATGTCGAGAGCCCCATAGGAGTCCACAGCATGGGCTGCCATTGCATAATTGTCGTTGGCGCTGACTGCGTCACAGTGAACAAACGAAGCAACCCCGCCTTGGTCGTTGACCATTTGAGTCGTCTCTTCACCTAACTCGTCAAGAATGTCGGCCACAACAACCTGAGCGCCCTCGGAAGCGAAACGAAGGGCCGTCGCCCGACCCAAACCGTTACCTCCGCCAGTAATGACAGCAACTTTTCCCTCTAATCGCATACACCCTCCACGCAGCCACAACGTCCCTTCGGACCGTGAGGCAAACATAGTCAAACAATTGCGTAGCCAGACAGGGTAAGTGGTCGGTACTCTCGGCGCCATGGCCTCGCCCGATTCCGAGCTCTTCGACAAAGTGGTAAATCTCTGCAAACGACGAAGTTTCGTGTTTCCGTCCGCGGAAATATACGGAGGCTTTCGCAGCACATACGACTACGGACCACTCGGCGTCCTCATGTTGCGCAACGTCAAAGACGCCTGGTGGCGGTCAATGGTGCAAATGCGCAGCGACGTCGTCGGGTTGGATGCCGCGATCTTGAGCCCACCGCAAGTCTGGCAAGCCTCTGGGCATCTCGAAAACTTCAGTGACCCGCTCGTTGACTGCACAGAATGCAAAACCAGACACCGAGAAGACCAGTTAGACGACCCCAACACATGTCCCTCCTGCGGAAAATCGGGGACCTTTACTGAGGCTCGAGCGTTCAATCTGATGTTCAAAACACAAGCAGGACCGGTTGAAGGGGCCGGAGCGGATGTCTATTTACGTCCCGAAACAGCGCAAGGCATGTTCATCAACTTCAAAAACATCCTTGAAACCAGCCGAAAAAAGCCGCCGTTCGGGATAGCGCAGGTCGGTAAATCGTTCCGAAACGAAATCACCCCAGGAAACTTTGTATTCCGAACCCGAGAATTCGAACAAATGGAACTCGAGTTTTTCGTCCCACCCGATGAAGCAAACGAATGGTACGACTACTGGAAGAATGAACGATTCCAGTGGTATCTCGATTTAGGGGTTCCCGAGGAGCAGCTTCGATTAAGAGTCCACGACGACGACGAACTGAGCCACTACTCCCTAGGCACTGTTGATGTCGAATTCTTGTTTCCCTGGGGTTGGGGCGAACTCGAAGGGGTCGCGAACCGAGGTGATTTCGATCTGTTGCAACATGCTGAACACTCGGGGCAAAAACTCGAATACTTCGACCAAGGCACCGGTGAACGATATGTGCCCTACTGCATTGAGCCCGCAGCGGGTGCGACCCGTTCGATGATGGCGTTCCTCATGGCTGCCTACGACGAAGAACAAGTGAACGATGAGACTCGAACAGTTCTGCGACTCCACCCACGCCTGGCGCCATACAAAATCGCGGTTCTGCCACTCTCCAAGAAAGACACTTTGCTACCCAAAGCCGAAGAAGTCCTCGCGATGCTGCAACCCCACTTCATGTGTGATTACGACATCACTCAGGCAATAGGCAAGCGATACCGTCGCCAAGACGAAATCGGCACCCCGTACTGCGTAACGATCGACTTCGACTCTCTAGAAGATGACGCGGTCACGGTTCGCGAACGAGACTCAATGGAACAACAACGCGTACCAACCGGGGAACTCGTCGCGTACCTCACAGAACAGTTAGCTCTGTAATCAACCGACTGAGACAACTAGCCTGTTGGTGAGGGGAGCAGACATGAGTTACAGCATCGTGTTAGGAACAGTCGGCGGAGGCCTGTGGGTCGGATACAACGGCGGCGAAAAGTGGCGTCAAATTCAAGGACCAATGGACCCAGAATCCAACGTGCGTGCTTTGGCCCTCGACCCCCGCGACTCCCAACATCTTCTCGCTTCGGTCGACGGCGACGGCATCTACCAATCTCACGACGGTGGCAGTCGTTGGGAACAAAGAACCGAACTCACCGATCGACCGATCTGGTCCCTGGCCTTCGACCCCCACGACCCCCAACGTGTCTACGCGGGAACCAGACCCGGAGTGTTTGCCTCTGACGATGGGGGTCAATCTTTCGCGGAGCTAGATACAACAATCAGCGACATGTGTCCGATCGGAGTTCCACGAACAACAAACGTGCTCGTCGACCCCAATGACCCCGCGACTGTTTATGCCTCAGTCGAAGTCGACGGCCTGCATCGCAGCCGCGACCGCGGTGCGACATGGGAGTCACTTGGCGCGCTGGGACCATCGGAGTTCTACAACGATGTTCATGGTTTCGCCCTTCGACAAAACGGTGACAACACGGAACTGCTCGTCACCTCACCCTTCGGACTCGGTCGAAGCAACGACGACGGAGACAGCTGGGACTGGCACGAATTTCAGCCCTTCGAAGACTCAAAATTTGAATTCGCGTACTCACGATGCATTCGCACACCTTGGGAAGATGACACAGTCATCGTGTG
>JASMKJ010000165.1 GCA_030749275.1 Acidimicrobiales bacterium | reverse complement strand
TGGGCGAATCGTGAAAGCAACCGACAGCAGTTACCGCGCCGTTTGACCTGAGCAAGTTAGGCGCCTTGGAGGTGCCAGGTTTCGTTGAACGAGGTCAGTGCCGGCCGGCCATCCCTTATGAGAATCCGAGATATCTGTGCTTGTCCAACATGTAGGCGCCATGAAATCGATCCGTTAACGCCCAAAGCCCAGGAAATAGCCGACTTAATTGGCGACACGTGTGTGAAAACCGCCACGTTCAATTCTTCGGCTTCGCCAACCAACTCATCGCATGCTTCAACTACGCGGCGATCCAGTTCCGCGAGAGATTCTCCTCCTGGGGGGGCGAACATCGGGTCGTTGCGCCATTGAGCCCATTGATCTGGGCCTATGTCAGTGATCGGACGTTGGTCCCATTCGCCGTAGTCGAGTTCGATCCACCGTTCGTCAATTCGAGCTGGCAGACCTAATGGTTCCGCTGTTTCTCGTGCTCGTTGCAAGGGAGACGACACGACTACGTCGATCGGCCCTAAAGCCGCCAATATTTGCTGAGCTTGCCGTTTCCCGCGATCGTCAAGAGGGTTGTCGACCCTGCCTTGAAGGAGGCCACTCGCATTAGCAATGGTTCGACCGTGCCGAACGATTAGCAACATTGTCAGCTCCGAGTCCGATTGTTCGTTAATGCGGGGTCAAGGTGACCAGTCCGCAGAAAAAGCTTTCGGCGGTCGGGTTCGCGTAGTCCCATTAAATACAAACTCCAGACGAACAACATGAGACCGGCGACTTCCATTGCGATAACCACTGAAAGAGGTCGGCCGGATAGCGAAATGGCCGCGTCGCCGATTGAGAAGCCTGCAAATGGCCACCAAAAGACTTCTGTATTCATCCACGCTCCATCAAACACCAAATGCCAGAAGAGTCCAATGGGAATCGCTAGTCCTCGCCTCCTGACTCGGCGTCGACCAATGGTGCAAATCATCAATCCCATCATCAGTGCTATTGGCGCCGCAAGCGTATGCAGAATCGGCGCTCCTCTTATCGAGCCATCTATCGCGTCGGGAAGCACGGCTCCGAGCACAACTAGTCGGTGGTCAATCGCCGGGTCCCGGAACGTGAACCACATTGCAGCGAGGGCCGTGCCAACGAACCACAACAACATATGGACTGCCTATCGCACCAAAAGCGCGCCACACTCCGGACATTCCGAAGGTTCATCACTTGGCAATCTTCGAATGCGGTCAATTTCGACAGCGGCTATTTCCAAGAAGCATGCTCCACAGGAGGTACCTACGAGCCGGCCAACCGCTATGTGGTCTCCCATGCGTTTCCGGTTCTGTGCGTAGAGTTCGATTAATTCGACCCCTGCCCGTTCCTCAACGTTTTGCTTTTCAGTCATTACGGATTCTCGTTCACCGTCTATCTCGCCTATCTGGGCTGAGATCTGTTCTTCCAAGGCGGTCATTTGGGATCGGCAGTCGTTTCGGGCTGCTTCAATTCGCGATTCTTCATTAGCGAAGGGTTCGATTTGTTCCATGAGTTCAATTACTTGATCTTCGAGCAGCGATTGACGTCCCGAGAGAGAGTCGATTTCGCTTTGCAACACAGTTGCGTCTTTGGGAGAAGTCATTTCATCTCCGTATAACGAACTGGTAGCTCGAGCCACC
>JASMKJ010000164.1 GCA_030749275.1 Acidimicrobiales bacterium | reverse complement strand
GGCAGTTTCGTCGAGAAGCTCGATCCAAGCATTCGAGGTCACATGTAGGACCGTAGCGGTTTCACCTGTAAACGGCTCCGATCGCCGAGTAGTGTCACCGTCGCTGAAAGGTCTCCTATGGCTGTTATCGACATGTCGGGCTACGTCGCCGATCTCAAAGAACACGCCGCTGAACACGGCTTCCATATCCACGACGAACGTCATTTCTTGGAGACGTACAACCTTCGCCAGGCTTGGGAAGTGGACCTGCACCCTGAGGAGGCTTGTGGGGGTCCACTTGATCTTCATTTGACGTTGGAATCAGATCCCAGAACGATGCTCGCACTTGAAGACGTTTTGTTGGCTGGTCCCGAAGGGGAGCTTCCACCTGATGAGTTTTGGGCACCGCTGACGTTTACATGGGGATTGCCGCCGTTGGATAACAAACCCGATCTGCTGGTACTCGCTACCGAACTGGCCGGACTTGGCGGTCAGGTCTTACCGGTGGAAGTTTCCGCCATCGATTCGTTTCCTTCGGTGACCGACCCTGCCCAGCGGACCCTCACGATCGTTGCCCGTATTGACCTGTCGCTGCGTTCGTTGATGAACGGTGAGGATGGCATGTGTGCGGTTCTGGATCGTTGCAACGAAATATGTAGACACCTGTTGGAACTGGCAGAAAATTGGTATGACTGAGCGGCCACAAATCGGGGTCGGTAATAGCGATATCGGCAAGAACTGCCTACGCTCTGAGCGGGCCGGTAGCTCAGTGGTTAGAGCAGGCGACTCATAATCGCTCGGTCGCGGGTTCGATCCCCGCTCGGCCCACTATCCAATTAGCTCTAGGGGTTGGTATCCTCGGCCTCTGCCTTCCGGGGTAGCTCAGTTGGCAGAGCAGCGGACTGTTAATCCGTTTGTCGTGGGTTCGAGCCCCACCCCCGGAGCCACTTTGACATCTCGTAACCAGCCCGCAACCTATGGGGTCGACTCATCGTTGGGGTGCTGGGTACGTAACCATTCAACGATAGCTTCGACCGCCGCGGTGCGGGTTTGATCGCTGTGCATTTCTTCTTGACGTTGAGCTAACCATTGAACAATTGGTTGGTGTTTTCTTAGTTGTTCGATGTCATTGACGTCGAAGCGAAGTTCGGTGTGCCATCTGTCGATTACAGCGTCAAGTGCTCGAGAAACAAGTTCGACCGGGTCGGCATCTACTTCTTCGACCAGGAGGCGTCCGACGAGCGTTGCTACTGGTTGAGAGAATTCGTTGACCCGATCTCGCCACCCCTCACTGACAACTAGGGAATACGTCTCAGCGGCGACGGGGTCTGTGAACATGGGCGGAAGTACCAGTGTGCTGACGGCTTCGGGCTGGTGGATGAGTGCTCTGAGAACGTTCAGTTCAACAGGCGGCGCTTGTGGTTGGGGTGTCAAAACGGGCTGGTCATCGAGTTGCGGCGAATTTTGCGGGGGTGTGGAGGTGTTGGCCTGTTTGGGTGGGGGCTTTACGATGAGCCGGCGCATCTGTTCGATGTCGACCCTAACTTTTTGTGCTGTCTCAACCAAATACTGATCTCGCACAACTTCATTGGGATGTTCGGCGATGATTGCCCCAGTATCCGCGGCAGCGCGTGCTCTGCCTTCTACCCGCTCAAGGTCAGCTCGGTCGAGGATTCGGTTGATGCGGTAACTCAAGAAAGGTTCAGCGGCGTTGATTGCCTCGGTGAGCGCAGCCGGGTTTTCTTCCGCGAGTTGCCCTGGGTCTGCGCCTTCTGGCATCGCTGCAACAAATACTTCTGCGTTGTGTTGGTCTTCCCATTCATAGAATCTGTCCGCAGCGGCTTTTCCTGCTCCGTCAGCGTCGAACGCTATGACGATGCGTTTGGCGAAACGAACCATGGTTTTCACGTGCTCGTCGGTCAACGCAGTGCCGCAGGTGGCTACTGCCCTATCAAGCCCAGCCCGGAAACATCCGATGACATCGGTATAGCCCTCG
>JASMKJ010000163.1 GCA_030749275.1 Acidimicrobiales bacterium | reverse complement strand
TACGCAGCGACCAAAGCAGCGATGGTTGCGACAGGCAAGGCGTTAGCCGGTAAATACGGCAAAGATGGTGTTTTGGTCAATTCGGTACTTCCGGGACTGATCCACACTGCGATGTGGGACCGGGCCGCGGGAGAAGTGGCTGAGGCGACGGGCAGTTCGGCCGCTGAGATCCTCGCCAATAACTCCAAGAGTGTTCCGGTCGGACGCTACGGAACTGCTGAAGAAGTAGCCAACGTCATCGCCTTCTTGTGCACTGACGCTGCGTCCTATGTAAACGGTGCATCAATAGACGTTGACGGAGGTCAGGGAACTCACGTTTAGCTGAGAAATCGGTAGTCAAGACTTCATCTGGTGCGTCGCTCGTAGTTCTGCAGTGCCACTTCGACCATGGGTCGTCGCTTCTCCTCGGATTGTTCGATGTAGCTTCCGGGATCTTTCTCGCCCATGCGAGCAAGCACATACATCGAATGTGCAGCCTGAGTGTGCGCTGTGAAGCCCTGGGTTTCCTCTGCGTGGTTGACCGCCATCTTCATCATCCGTAACTGGAATGGGTCGTGCTTGGCGACCCTCTGAGCCCAATCAAGGGTGTAATCGGCCAGATCGGTCGCCGGGATCGTTCGGTTTACTAGGCCGAGGTCATATGCCTCGTCTGCGTCGATAAAGCGACTCTCGAACAACAATTCCTTAACTTTCCGCGGATGTAGATCCCATGGCATGCAGAAGTATTGAAAGTGGCTTCCCAAAAACATGGCGTTGTTCGCTGCAAAAATGACGTCCATCGCCGATGCGATCATCCAACCACCAAAGATGCAGTAGCCCTGGACAGCAGCCACAGTCGGTTTCGAAATTTCCCGCCACCGTTTGGTGTTGGCATAAAACTGTTCCCAAGTGCGGTCATACCAGCCTCTGACGCCCGGATCCCAAGGCCGCTCCGCCTGGTCCGCAAGTTCGTCAGGTGTGCCTAGGTCGTGACCAGCTGAGAAGTGGTCACCAGCACCAAAAAGACAGATGACGTTAACTTCCGGGTCCTGTGCCGCGCTCATAAAGGCTTCGTCAAGTTCCTCTAACAGGAGCCGACTTTGTGCATTCCGGTACTCGGGTCGGTCGACGGTGATCTGGGCTACTCGATCAGATACCGCGTAGCGGATATAGCGACCAGATTCACCTTGCTGTGTTTCAGTCATAGCACCGTAGTAGCACGCCTCCGGGTCTGACACCGAAATCACGAGTCCATTCGCAACTAGATAGGGTCGCTTTGATTCCGTTGTTACCACCGACTGGCCTGATGGAGTTGGTCGGGCGCGAGTTAACGAATCGGGTTCTTTTTGGCTTTAACTAAATGATTACATTCAACTAGGTCAGCGATCCCCAAAAAAGTATTGGCGACAGAGAGACTTTTGATGTTCGTCAGGTGATGTTCGCCATGAGCTTGTTGGCGAAAGCGGCTGCTTGGTGCACAGCAGTGTTGAGGTCAACCGAAAAATCGGAAACATCAACAAACGCGTCAGCGTGAATGTCCCAAGTGGAGCTTCCATCGGTTAATTCGCCGCGGATGCCGCCTTCGGACTGGGTCGCCTCCTTGAAACGCATATGGTCATACACGGTAATTAACATGTCGGCGACACAATGGTGTTTGAGGCCGTTCTCAAAGGCGAGTGCGGTGATGGTGAACGGGTTCTGGGCCGCCGCGTAGGGTCGCAATACCGAAAGAACGCCATGAGGTTCGAGGATCTCCAGAGACTTTGAGTCAAGAGTGACCGGCGGCGCGTCGTCTTGTGCTTCGTGACCAACAACGAGACAAGGCAACCCTCTCCCGCTGACAACTTTGGCAATCACCAAGGCAGCAGGGCCACATCCCACTATAAGTAGCGGAGTCTCAATCGTTTTTAGGTCGCTCTCCATTGACTACCTAGAAAATCGCTAACGGGTTCACCGGGCTGCCTGTTACACCCTGAAAACGAATTGGGGACAACATGAACTGAAACTCCCAGCGGTCCTTGTTGTTACATGCTTCAGCTAAATCTTCAAGTTGACAATTATCAATGAGCCAAAGACCCATGGCGACAATGCCGACCATGTGGATGGGCATACTCACGTTCTTGTATCCCGATGGAGTCGGATCCTGGGCGACATCGGAACCAATCATTGATATACCGCGCTCGGCGAGCCATGGGAGACAGGCAGCCTGATAGCCCGAGCGCGGCTTGTTCGCGTTGTAGTTCTTTTTTTCTCGAAGTCGTGCCCCGCCTTCTCCCGTGCGGACAAGAAGCACATCACCTGCTTCACATCGGACACCAGCAGCTTCTTCTGCTGCCTCTAGATCCTCGGGATAGATGTGGTCGGCGGGGTCCAGCACGTCAACGCCCCGAAGCTTTGCAATATCGAGCAGCACACCACGAGTGG
>JASMKJ010000162.1 GCA_030749275.1 Acidimicrobiales bacterium | reverse complement strand
CCAGCTGGCACTCGTTGCATCCAGACCGATGGGTTTCGTATTTCGGTCATGGAGGGCAGGTTGTCGGCGTTTTGCCAAATTAAGTCGACTGCTTTATCGCCGCGTTCTGCTTCGATGGCCGCTATGAAATCTTCGCCCGCCTGGTACTGGGCAAGCTTCGCTTCGATACCCATGAACTTTTGCATCATTCTGCTAACCCCGGTGGCGCTGTTTCGCCGTTCATGCATCACCCTGTGAAAACGCAATGCATGGGGTACGTGGCCGGCAGCAGCACGGGACATCGTCACGTCGCCGTGTCCCTCAACCAAACTCATCATGCCTCCAACGCACTCCATCAGTTCCCGCTGGCGTTCACTGGCGAAGAGTTGCGCTACTCCCCCATCAGCCATCGGATCTTGACCTTCGCGTTTCATCTGAACAAAGGTTTGGAGTCCTTGTTTAATTCGATCCGGGTCAGGTTCTACCTCGTCCAGCATCTCGTTGACTAAGTCCAAGAAGCGTGGACGCAGCCAAGGCACCCCTGTGAACTGCGATCGGTGAGTCAACTCGTGTAGTGCTAGCCAAAGCCTGAACTGTCGTGGATCGAACGCGAATTTCTTTTCGATTGACAAGATATTTGGTCCCACGTAGTACACGAGGTCTTGTTCATCACGGTCTTCGTCTTCTGCGAGGAGAAGATCGTATTGGCCCAGTACGCGCCGAGACATCCAACCCAACACCGCTCCTAGTTCGGCTGCACCAATTTTGCGAGTGATTCCGCCCGCCGGACTAGATGTGGTTCCTTCAGCCAAAACAGGTCTCAACAGTCGCCGAAACGAGCGAATATTGGCGTCGATCCATCCTTCTCGGTCAATTACTCGAGCACGCGCTGCACCCTCGGCTGACGTCAATCCTGTTTGGACGGCGACCAACTCTTCCGCTAGTGGCGTGAACTCTGAGAAATCACTAAGAAGGGAATCGCCTACATAGGATCGAGATAGCGGTTCGTCACCAGCGACGCGTACAGCGATCCGCTTCGCCAACTCCCAATCGACGGGGTCATCCGTCATTATCGAACTCAGCGTTTGGGATATCGGGGGGCTACGACCTTCATTATGTATCCCGCGACGAGTTGAAGGACCCCGAGCACCGCGCCTATGGCTAGGGGTACAGCTAACCAGAAGTGCCAAACTTGAGCAGCAAGTGCGTTCATGTCGTCATGGTACTCAACAGCGTCGAGCAGACCTCAACTCTTGAGTGATGTTCCTACAAAATCACCCATATCGCTGTGTTTATGTACTGACGGCCTGCTGGTAGCTTCAAGTGGGTTAGCGCCCGAGTAGCTCAGTGGTAGAGCGGCTCTCTCGTAAAGAGCAGGTCGCGGGTTCAATCCCCGCCTCGGGCTCAACCTGCCTAACAACTCAGGTTCAAGGCTTCAAATTCGTGAAGAGCGCCTGCAGCAGCAAGCGTTCATTACCATTGCGCCGTAAATCCTGAGCGGCTTCGATTACTGAAGCGAGAGACTTTGAGCCACTTGACGCCTCGATGGATCCTTCACGGATTCCTTCACGGATCGCCGCTCCGACTGCTGTCATCCCCATTAGCAGTTCATCGGTTCGAAGCCGGCGAAGTTCTCGCTTGTGGCGCTCCAAAAGGTTTGTGCGGCCAATGCCGCGTTCGCCATACCTTTCAGCAAGTTCATCAAGTTCTTCCAGCTCCTGATCCTGCTGTTTCCGAAGAGGAGTCGCTGACTCTTCGATCATTTGCAGTAAGCGGTCCACGGCCAAGCCCACAGCAGAACCTGTGCCGTCAAGCTTTGTTCGCACCCGGGACCAGGCCTCCCATCGTTCAAGGGCGGCAGGATCTGAAGCAAGCAGTACCGCCCGATCTATGGATGCATCAGCAATGTTCGCTATGGCACGAGATCGGTCTTCGTCAACTCCCAACATTCGGAGGTGTTCTGCCAAATCCTCAGTATCGACAGTCACCAAGTCAACTGGTGTGCACCGAGATGCGATTGTCGCCAACGCAGGTGTCACCTCATTTGCGGTCAAGATGAAATAGGTCGAGGGAGGCGGTTCCTCTAGAACCTTCAGCGTCACTCCAACGAACACAGCATTGGCTAGCTGAATGTCTTCAATCAGGATGATCTGTCGATCTCCCTCAAAAGCACTCCTGTAGCCAGCGTCACGCATGAACTCCGCTTCGTCCCTTCGGTACTCCGTTCCTTCTCGTTCAACTATGACCAAATCCGAATGTGCTTCATCGAGAGCGCGCCTTCGATGGTTGTCGGGATTTTCTCGCCCTTACGCTAGGAGCTCTGCTGCAAAGCTTACGGCGAGGTTTCGCGAACCGCAGCCCTCTGGACCATTCAGGAGATAGGCGTGCACTGGGTTGGCGACAGCAGCTCGGAGCATCGATACTGCAGCTTGTTGTCCAACGATTTGACTGAATGCATCGGTCATCGCAAGCCAACGGCCTTGGAAACCTTCGCGGCTACCTCATCAACTGATCCCCCACCGTCAACCACCACCCATCGAAGCGGGTCAGCCTCTGCTAGGGCGGCGAAACCCTCGACGACCCGCTTAGCGAAGTCCACATCTTCACTTTCCATCCGATCGCGCTGGTCTCCTAATCGGTCATTCGCTACATCGACTGCAACTGTCAGTAAGACAACGAGATCCGGAAGCAATCCTCCACTAGTCCATTCGACAAGTCGCATGAGTTCTTCAACGGACTGACCACGTCCGTAACCCTGGTAAGCAAGCGTTGAACCGAAGGAGCGATCAGTAACGACGTCACGCCCTTCAGCCAAAGCGGGTTCGACCACTTCGGCTAAATGTTGGGCTCGGTCAGCGGCGAAGAGAAGTGCTTCTGCTCGTTCGGTTGGTTCTGGTCCATCCCCCAATACCAAGTCTCGAATCGTCGATCCCAAATCGGTGCCCCCCGGCTCGCGGGTCAACACCGCGTCAAGCTGTTGAGCGAGGATTTGAGCTTGGGTTGATTTACCGCTCGCTTCCCAACCTTCGAACGCTATATATCTTCCTCGTTGACTCATTCGAATTTCTTCTTAGGCGTGCGTAGTGAGATCCATGCAAGTGCCGATGCAAGGAGCATAAAGCCACTCGCCAGCCATAAGGCGCCCCGGACTCCAGGAAGCGTCATTGTCCACGACCCTAATTGCAATTCATTGTCAAATAGCACGCCGAACAACCAATTGAACCCATCAGACAAGAACCCGCCGACAGTTATCGACAACAGCAAACAAAAGCGGACCAACGTGTATAAGGCACTAAAGACTCTGCCTCTCAGTTGTTCTTCCACATGCTCATGGAGGAGCGTGAACCCCAAGACATACACCGAACCGGCGCATATTCCCATCAAGAAAACTCCCGAGAGACTCCAATATGTGCTCGAAGTTGATACTGCGAGAATCAAACTGCTCCCGGCTCCGAAAACTGCCGCTATGAATGCTCGTTCCTTGTCCAGCCGCCGTTGTATGGCCGACAAAACCGATACGCCAACGGCTACCCCAACGCCCATTGTCACCAAAATGGTGCCGAAGCCGGCATTTCCGGCACCTAGTACAACGTCGTTGAACACCGCTCCTAAGGGGATCAACATGCCGCCGCCGATCATTCCAGTCCCCAAGCCGGTCAGCACAGCTCGTACTTGGGGGCTGATTGCGATGAAGGCCCACCCTTCACGCAGTTCGTGTATGCCTTGGGCGAGGTCGATAGGTCCCGCCTTCTTTTCTTCTCTTCGGCGCGGTACAAGCGGGAGCGTTGCTATTAGACATGCCGCTATTAGAAAAGTTGCTGAGTCAAGCACAAGAGCCCACTCAACCTGACCGGCACTGCTGCCCCCTAAGAATTCAGCAAACTTCGCGAGGCCGATAAAGGCACCAGCCGCTAGTGGGAACGTTCCGTAAGCCGCAACTAAAGACAACGAATTCGCTGCGGTTAGCTGTTCTTTGGGAACCAAGTTGGGGACGATAGCTTCTTTCGCTGGTCCCCAGAGGGACGTCGCAAATTCAAGTAGTAACGATGCGAGGACCAGTCCCCATACGCGTTCGATGAATGGGATTGTGAGCAGCACCAAGGCTCGAAGAATGTCACAACCGATCAAAAGTCGTTTCCGGTTGACTCTGTCAACTATGACTCCTCCGACTGAGGCTAAGAAAAATCCTGGCAGCACTCTGGCCACCATGACGAGCGCTATTGCGGACCCGGGCTGGTCGCCGCCGATCCGGCGAGCAATCTCGATAATGGCTAGGAATCCGATCCAATCACCAAATGCGCTGATTATCTGAGCAATCCACAGGCGCAAGAACGCGGGACTGCCAAATACAGGGTGTGACCTGTTCAGAGGCGCGTTAGCTTCTTGATCCGGGGTTACCTCTGGTTCATCCATATTCACAGTTCAGACTCTTCAGGGTTTCCCACGGCCAAAAATCTATTCCGACTCCATAACGAGTTTCTGAATTACAGGATATTCAAAAACATTGCTCAGTGAGCGAACGCCGGGAAGTCTTAGGCCCGTTTCTCGGCCAATAGTTCTACAGCTCTTTGCTCGGTGAGTTCTTCAACTGAATCCCAGCTCTTGAGCGAGGCGTTGGTCTTGCCATCAGTTACGTACGGTCCGAATTTTCCGTCCTTCAGCAGAATGGGCTTATCGCTGTTGGGGTCTTTGCCGAGCTCTTTGAGCGGTGGTTTCGCTGCTCTACGACCGAACTTTTTCGGTACCGAAAGTAGCTGCAAGCACTCTTCAAGGGTGATGGTCAGCAACTGTTCTTCGTTTTGAATATTTCGGCTCTCTCCGTCCTTGAGTAAATAGGGGCCATAGGGACCATTTTGAACGGTTATTTCGATCCCATCGGCAGGGTCCGTTCCAACGGTGCGTGGCAAGCTCAAGAGCTCGAGTGCCTCCTCGAGGGTGATGCGTTCTAAGGTCATTGTTTGGAAGAGTGACGCTGTTTTTGGTTTCGGTTGAGTCTTCAGTTCATCGATGCGGTCTAGTTCGGCGACGAGTTCGATAACGCTGTCAAACGCTCGAGAGGTTTCAATGAGGGAATCGATGTTGGTGAGACGTTCCTCGTTGTCTCCGCGCTGCAAGTCCTTTATGTAGCCGGACTGCTCTAGACATGACTGCAGCGCTGTAGGAGCGTCTGCTTCGCGCAGATCAACGATTGATTTTCTCAGCTTCAGAAATGATCGAATAGCTTTTTGGGCGGCAGGTGACGAACCAGCTTCCTTCGCCCGTTCGAAAGCCTCCAAGAGGCTGATGTCATGAGTCTCGCCGAACTCAATGAGCCGTTTGATGGCGGCGTCGCCAATTCCTCGTTTGGGGTTCTTTATCACTTGCTTTACCGAGTCGTTGTCAGGGTCGTCGGTCATGCACCGCATATAGGCAAGCGCAACTTTGAGTTCTTTCTTGTGGAGCGGAAGACTAAGGAGTTGGCCTCCGGGTGTCGACGCGGCTGGCATTTTAGGAAGTCGTCCCAAAGACACATATGGGCCGAAGGTTCCTGGCCGGGCAATGACTTCTATGCCAGTAGCCGGATCAACACCCAAGACCCGCTCTTCGGGTGTCTCTAGTAGCTGGATGGCTAAATCGAGAGTGATCTCATCGGGAGTGATACCCGCAGGTAGTGATCGGTATTCTTCGCCTCGTTGCACATAAGGAAAGTTCTTGCCGACTTTGGCCACAACAACCTGGCCGTCATTATCAACCCCAATGGGAATCGTGTTGATTTCGACCGGGTCGATGTCGGCAAGATGTTCATCAGATACGAGATTGCGAAGACCTGGCAGTGGCTCCCCGTTTGCGTTAATACCCCCAAAATAGAAGTCAGATAGCCATGGGTTGGGTTCGATTTCGCCGACCGATATTTGATCGAGATCATCTTCCATGCTCGCAGTGAGGGCGTAATCAACTAAATGTGGGAAGTGATTTTCCATGAGACCGACCGTGGCGAAGGCGGTGAGCGCGGGCACCAATGCCTGGCCTTTCTTCCAGACATAGCCTCGGCTTTGAATGGTGCCGAGAATGCTCGCATAGGTACTCGGCCGTCCCACCCCTAGCTCTTCTAACTGTCGGACTAGGGTCGCCTCGGTGTAGCGCGCCGGTGGTTTCGTTTGGTGATCTTTGCTTTCAAGGAACGTCGCAACAACAGCGTCACCCTGTGAGAGATTGGGGAGTTCCCGTTCTTCTTCCTCTGATTCGTCTGACTGCCGCCCGTAGACAGCCAGAAAACCAGGAGAAGTAATTACGGTCCCACTAGTGCCGAATTCATATGTTTCCGATCCGAACGGGGAAGCTGTTAAACGAATGGTGACTGTCTGGCCTTCAGCATCGTTCATCTGACTGGCTATCGTGCGACTCCAGATCAGTTGGTACAAACGCGCTTGATCACTATCAGCTTTGTCTCCTTTGAAACCAAGGTCGGCTGGATTTCGCCACACGTCTCCTGCCGGACGGATGGCTTCGTGCGCCTCTTGGGCGTTTTTGACCTTCTTGTTATACACCCGGGCATCTGCAGGTAAATGGTCCTGCCCAAAGTGATCTCTGATCAGCGTCCGGGCTGCGCTAAGGGCATCCGCCGACAGGGTCGTGCTGTCGGTTCGCATATAGGTTATGTGCCCTTCTTCGTAGAGCTTTTGGGCAGCACCCATTGTTCGTGAGGCAGAGAACCCTAACCGCCCGCTGGCTTCTTGCTGAAGGGTCGAGGTCATGAAGGGTGCTGCTGGTCGCCGTCGGTACGGCTTGGAGTCAACAGATTGAACAGTGAACTCAGCCCCAGTAAGTGCCGATGCCAGTTCTTTGCCCTGGTCGGTGCTTACGATCGTTCTATCGGCTTGGCTGAGTTGTCCCTGCGCGTCAAAGTCTCGCCCGGTGGCAACGCGAAGATCATTGATAGCGGTAAGAGCCGCTGTGAAGGTCGCACCAGAGGACATCTCAGCCTCCAAGCTCGAATACGCCGCTGTTTGGAATTCGATGCGTTGCCGTTCTCGCTCAACAATCAAGCGGTTAGCGACACTCTGGACTCTGCCAGCAGACAGACCAGGCTTAACTTTTTGCCACATGACAGGAGATACTTTGTATCCGTATAGTCGATCAAACTTCCGTCGAGCTTCTTGGGCATCAACAAGGCGATGATCTAGCTCTCGGGGAGAAGCGACCGCATCACGAATGGCTTTTTCAGTGATTTCGTGGAACACCATTCGGTACACGGGCACTTGAGGGTTTAGTACCTCGAGGAGATGCCAGGCGATGGCTTCGCCCTCCCGGTCTTCATCCGTCGCTAAGTAGAGCCCGTCCGAACTCTTCAATAGCTTTTTAAGTTTTGCTACTTGTTTCTTTGCCTTCTCGGTAACTACGTAGAGTGCCTTGAAGTCATTGTCGACGTCTATACCTAGATTCGCCCATGACTCGCCTTTGTAGACGGCAGGTACCTCTGTTGCTTTGGCCGGAAGGTCACGTATATGCCCCACTGAGGCCTCAACCACATAGTCTGAACCGAGGTACCGCTCAATGGTTTTGGCCTTGGCAGGTGATTCAACGATTACTAGCGATTTAGGCACGACGGCAATTAATTCCCTAATTCATGTGGGTCTGTCAAATTCTTCGATTGCCTAAATAAAGCAACCTCATCCGCGGAAGGTACCGGGCATTACGGCATTTCCAACGCATCATCACTATCAAAATTTTCTCGATGAGCCACCAGAGCAATGATCACAACAACTGCACCAACCCCTACCAAAGCAGCAATTAGGGCTCCGAGAAGCTCTCCGGTTTGCGGGGTTCCGAGTCCGGTGTTTTCCAGTCCACCCTGGTCTGATGGCCATGGCCATAGAACTCTTAGCGAGCCGACCATCAGGCCCAGAAGTATTGAAACAACTAGATCGCGATAGCGATTCAACAGCCTGTTAAGAATTCGACTGAAGAGGACTAAGCCTACGAGTGCACCGATTGTGTACATCGCGAGCACCGAAGCGTCTCGTTGTTCTAGCGCAGCAATGAGATGGTCGTATAGGCCCAGCATCAAAAGAACAAATGAGCCACTGATTCCAGGCAAAATCATTGCGCATATTGCGATCGCACCTGCTGATATGGCGACGAGGGGTCCTGGATTCTCAAGTGAACCGGAGCGAATTCCTAGCAGCGTGAAGGTGGCGATCGCGAAGATCCCAAATACCAGGTAGAGCGATGGCACCCACTTTCTTACTTCACGTCGTGTCACAAACGCGGATGCTGCTATGACTCCAAAAAACGCAGACGACACGATCACAGGTCTTTCGTGAATCTGCGTTCGAAGCCACGAAGCTAGGACCAGCAGGGCAAGGGTTATACCTAACAAGAGACTTGCGAGGAATGACCATTGGACCGCTCGGAATCGTTGCTTGCAACCAGCTATGTCGCCACGAGCTAAACGGCTGATTCCGCTTGACGCAGTGCTGATTTGTTCGATGAGTCGGTCATATATTCCTAATAGGAGGGCGACGGTTCCACCGGAGACACCCGGGATGATGTCTGCGACGCCCATACAAAAGCCGCGCAGAATATGGATGGGGACATGACATCTCACATATGGGACCGTACCGCGGCTAGAAGATCCTGCACCCTTCACCATCTAGCTTTCCTTGTCAGTATCGGATTGTTTGAGAGGGGCGATCAATTCAGTTTTTGTGAACTCGATGATCGACGCCTCGGACTAGAAGTTCGGTGATTCGACCGGGTGCTGCAGCCAAGGCCATGGTGGCCCAGAGGCGTTTTGGATGTCGAACTTCTCTTTTCTGTTTGATGACTGCTTGCACTGCGTCTGCAGCTACTTTGTCTGGGCTTACGTCGGTAAGCATTCGTAGTTGCCGCAATCTGCGCTGAGCTTGGTCAAAGGCTGGGTTGTTGGTAACCCGGGTCCACATTTCAGTGTCAACTGGTCCAAGATGCATTGTGGTGACGTTGATGCCTGTCCCATCAGTTTCCATACGGACTGTTTCAGCGAAACGGGTAAGCCCTGCCTTCGAGGCACAGTATGTGGCAAGACCTGGGGCTGGAGTAATGGCGGCCATAGACGACGTATAGAGAAGATGCCCACGGCCACGTTCGATCATGCCGGGAAGAACTTGTCGGGTAAGCCGCATAGGTGCCAAAAGGTTCGTTGCAAGCACCTCCTTAATCCGGCTTTCGTCGATGTCTTCCACGAACTCTTCGGTTTCGATGCCGGCATTATTTACCAAAATGTCGATGGGCGCTATCTCGGCTTCCACACGATCTATGACACCTGCCAGCTCATCGGGGTCCGCAACATCTAGGGGTAATGAGGAACCATTTAGCTCATCCGCTAGCTGGTCAATTTCATTGACCGATCTAGCTGCGAGTACTACGTGTGCTCCCTGTCGAGCGAACGCCCGAGCTATGGAGGCGCCGATTCCTTTGCTAGCTCCTGTGATCAGTACGCAGGCGTTATTGAGGTCCATTAACTCAGGCTACGTGCCTGCGCGGTATCGGAGGGCGCGACGGCGCCTCGGAGGACTAGCTATGTGAGAGCCTCCGAGGCGTCGTTGAGTTATTTAGATAAAGGCAGGGACGAAAACCAGCGAAACGATCGTCATAACTTTGATGAGGATGTTCATCGCTGGACCTGAGGTGTCTTTGAACGGGTCACCAATGGTGTCTCCGACGACTGCAGCTGCGTGGGCATCAGTTCCTTTGCCTCCATGAGCGCCAGCCTCGATGTATTTCTTGGCGTTGTCCCAAGCACCACCAGAGTTCGCCATATAGATGGCGAGAAGGAAGCCTGTGACGACAGCTCCGGCAAGAAAGCCGCCGAGAGCATTGACATCGATAAAACCGATCACCAGCGGCAAGAGAACCGCTAAACCACCTGGGAGCAACATTTCGCGCAGAGCTGCCTGGGTGGAGATATCCACGCAGCGACGGCTATCGGGTTTGACCCCTGGTTGTCCTTCACGAAGTCCTGGGATTTCAGCGAACTGCCGTCGGACTTCCACGATCATGGCTTGAGCTGCCCTGCCTACCGATGACATTGTCATCGCCGCGAAGATGAACGGCGTCATAGCACCAAGGAAAAGTCCGATCGTTACCGCTGTGTCATTGATGTCGAGGACTTCGATCCCAGCGGTAAGACTGAAAGATTTGAAGAGTGCAAGCGCGGTCACCGCAGCGGAACCAACCGCGAAACCCTTTGCGACCGCCGCGGTGGTGTTACCTAGGGCGTCGAGGCTGTCGGTGACACCTCGAACCTCCGACGGAAGCTCCGCCATTTCAGCAATCCCACCTGCGTTGTCAGCTATAGGACCGTACGCATCAACCGCGACGATAACTCCTGTAACAGCAAGCATGCCGATCGCTGCTAATGAGACGCCGTAGAGTCCAATGACATCTCCTGCTTGGCCGAAGGCTGCACCGCCAAGCCAGTAGGACAGTCCGATCATGGCAACGACCACCGCCACTGATGGCAACGTTGACAGCTTGCCTTGGGCAATTCCTTCGATGGTGACGGTCGCCGCACCGGTTTCTGACTGTGACGCTATGCCCTTTACAGGTTTGTAGTGCTCGGAAGTGAAATATTCCGATACGAATCCGATGGCCCACCCGCCAAGGAGCCCGATGATGATGGTCAGCGATAGGAAGATAGGTGTTTGCACTACGTCAGATCCGTCTGCTGCGGAGGCTCCGCCGAACAGCCACTGGGTTCCCACGATGGTGAAGATGACCGTTAAACCCATCGCTATGTATTGACCGGTGTGTAGTTGCGTGGAGAGGCTTTGGCCTTCTTTTCCTCGGGTCAGGAGCGCCCCAACGATTGAAGCAATCATCCCAAGGGCACCGATGAGTATCGGGTACATGAGCAACGATTCGGAGTCTCCGAATACTTGCAGCTTGTCTCCCTCGATGAAGACACCGGAAAGCAGAAGCGAGACGAGCACGATTGGTGCCACGACTGAACCTGCGTAGGACTCAAACAGGTCTGCGCCCATTCCTGCTACGTCACCAACGTTGTCACCTACTGCGTCGGCGATGGTGGCTGGGTTGCGTGGATCATCCTCGGGGATTCCTGCTTCGACCTTTCCGACGAGGTCACCGCCAACATCTGCGGCCTTGGTGTAGATGCCTCCGCCAATACGAGCAAACAAAGCAATGGAGCTTGCTCCGAGGCCAAACGCAGCCACGACTTGGAAGGCACTGTCGACACCAAGCCATGTCACCCATAGCAGGTAATTGAACGAAATACCGAGTAGAGCCAGTCCGGCGACGGTGAAACCCATGACCGCGCCACCCTTAAATGCCAGTGGTAAGGCCTTAGCTGCGCCTTCACGTGCAGCGTTG
>JASMKJ010000161.1 GCA_030749275.1 Acidimicrobiales bacterium | reverse complement strand
TTTTGCGAACCCAGTTCATAACAGGCAAATCGAATCAGAAATGGGGCCTGATTCGCGCAAGTAATAAGTATTCTCGTATTATCGTTACTTCCAAAGCCAGATGACGCAACTCGCCATGACAGTAACCTAGGCGGAACGGACAGAGGGAGGGTAGTTTCATCCTCTACCCAACCCCATGTAAAGAAGTTATTCGATACTGACCTATCATAATCCTCTATTTGGCAGAATCGATCTGTACCATAATTGCCACCATGTTGATGGACAAACACCGGAGTGGCATCATGACTGTATGCAGCAAGGAACTTGAACGGAAGATTATAGTCCATAGATATTGAGGTAAAGAGCGAACTCACGTGAATCGACTTCGTCGCCTGCAGCATTGGCGCAAATCCCTCCAAGAACACCAAGGGCAAGTGAACCCGGCTAAGCCGTTGGCACGCCTGAACGAAACTCACCGGACCAGGGCGCACCCGCGCGAGTCTCCATGCCTTGTCTACGCGCAATGGTGTACTGGTTCGAAGACAAAACTCTATTGGAGTCGAGAATTCGAGCAGTCTCTTGGGATATGACCGACGGGGAATGATGAACTTCCAACCAAGGCGGCCATAGGTATGGTAAGTGCCATTGACGCAAATTGGCCGTATCGTGGATCCTACTAGATCATATCCAACTGCACAATCTAACTGGTTCGGTAAATCAATAGTCAGAGGCAGCGATCCATATTTCTGGCTTGCCAGTTGTTTACATAACTCACGATTATACTTGATTGATTCTTTTTAGGTCGGAAAAAACTCAAGGATACCAGGAGCTAGGAATGTAGTTATCTGATCAGACTCAGTATCAACTGATGAACAACCTGACCATCGATCGTAGGCAATATGAACAAAGATGACAAGCCAATTCCCAAATAACTTACGATACTGTTCAGTACTTCAAGAAATTGAATGATACTCATTTAGGTCCTGAGTGAACTCCCATAGAAGCATCTCGTAAACTGTTTCACATTCGTTGTAAATGGTAACAACGTCCTCGGCCTCCCAAGACAACTGATGGCTATCACTCCAGAATGACACAGTCATTATCCTGTTTCATGAGTTATCGCTCGTAACTACGGCTGTATCGCCAACCCAACTTGACTTCTCCAACATCTTCTCTCTTATTCCAGTCTTGAAACGTGAGTATAAGCCTATAAAAACAATGATACAACTCCACGATACCCGGGCCGCGCCATTGACCACTGTGCCATCCGTGCCATCCTTCTAGTTGGCCCTGCGCGTTTGGGTGGGGTGAGTGTTCGTTGTTGTGGGTTCGGTGATCATGTCACGAGGAGTCCTCGGGCGACAGTGAATCGCCCCGGGTTTCACGCAAGCTGTGATGTGCCTTGGGTTTGGTGGAATCGGTTTGTTGGAATGGGTCATGCTTCCTGACAGCGAGGAGGCATTGAGATGCCGAGGTTCTGTCCGTCTGAGTATCGGCGCCGTGTGATCGATTTGATCGAGTCTGGCATGTCGGTGGCCAAGGTCGCTGGCGGTCTGGAGGTGACGGCAGCGACGATCTACAACTGGTGGAACCAGCATCTGGTCGACACCGGGCGCAAGCCGGGAACGTCGTCGGTGGAGAGCACCGAGTTGGCCGCAGCGAACAGGAGGATCGTCGAGCTTGAAACAGAGTTGGCTGCAGCTCGGCGTGCTAATGAGTTGCTCCGGGTGGTGGTGCCCCCAAAAGGCGGTTCGAAGCCGTCGAGGTGATGGCCGCGGAGGGCCATCCGGTGACGGTTTCGACCCGGGAGTGTTGCGTGTCGGGTTCGGGGTTCTAGGCGTGGAAGAGGAGATCGCCGTCGAAACGGGCGATTCGTCACATCTGGCTGACAGACCTGATCGTGATGATCCATTTCGACTCGAGGGGAACCTACGGGGGCCGGCGGGTCCACGCTGAACTCACGATCGGAAGAGGCATCCCGGTCGGTTACGAAGCGGTCGCGACGTTGATGCGACGAGCCGGCATCCAGGGGCTTCCAGGCAACCGGAACCGGCGCCGCAAGGCACCTTCGACACCGACGGCGTCAGATCTCGTCGATCGGAACTTTGACCGCAGCGAACCGGATCAACTGTGGGTCACCGACATCACCGAACACCGGACCCGCGAAGGCAAGCTCTACTGTTGTGTCGTGCTCGACACATTCAGCCGACGCGTTGTCGGCTGGTCGATCGACTCGACCCAGACTTCGACACTGGTCACCAATGCGCTCGGGATGGCCATCTCGAACCGGCAACCCGAACCCGGCTCCGGGCTGATCATCCACTCGGACCAGGGAGTGCAGTTCACGTCCTGGGCGTTCACCCGGCGAGCCCGCCAGTCGGGACTGCTGCCATCGATGGGCTCGGTCGGCGACCGTTTCGACAACGCCGTAATCGAGTCCTTCTGGGCGCGACTCCAAGTCGAGGTCCTCAACAGGAAACGCTGGCGGACTAGGGTTGAGTTGGCCAACGCCATCTTCGAGTACCTCGAGATCTGCCACAACCGCCAACGCCGCCACTCAGCGATCGGGATGCTCACCCCGATCGAATATGAAACACTCCAAACCCGACAATCCGTGGCGTGACAAATTCAACCAACCCGACCGCGCGAAACCCAAGGCACATCAGAGCCTGCGCAATACCCGGGGCGATTCACTCGGGTGGGTGTCGAAGAGCCGGTCGAGGCGTGCCTGTTCGTCGTCGTTGAGGGTGTCGGCTCGTTTGAGCAACAGAAACCGGGCCCGGAACAGTGCGGGGTCGAAGGCGGGCTTGATGCCGGTGGGTTCTCGGCGTTGCAGGTCACGACGCACCAGCGTCAAAGCGTCGGTGAACCAGCGCACGACATGGAACCTGTCCAGCACGTGGCGGGCGCCGCCGAGATGGACCTGGATGACGCTGCGGTAGGACTTCGATCCGTCGGAGACGACGACCTTGACGCCGCGACACCATTTCGGGCCTTGCTCGATGAAGAACGCCAACAGTGCCGCCGCGTTGCGGTGGGCCACCATGGCCAGGATCTGGCCGGTGTCGCCGTCTTGGAGCACGGTGACGTAGCGGTGACGTTTACGCATCGAGGTCTCGTCCACCAACAAGACGCTGCTGCGGCGATGCTCAGCAACGGTTGCCGCCCACGAGGTGACCAGGGCCTGGATCAGGTGCCAGTCGAGTCCGTGGCGTCGCACGACGGCTCGGATCGACATGTCCTTCGCGTCGGTGACGAGTTGGCGGGCCAGTCTGCGCGTGAGGCCGCCCTCGAAGGCGACATGGGTTTCGAGGTGGCCTTCGTCGCAGTTGCCACACACGAACCGGCGCCGAATCCACACCAGCGTCGTCAGCCGGCCGCTGACCGGCAGGTCACGAACCCGCCGTCGGCGCCGGTCATGAACAGTTCTGGTTGTGAACCCGCAGAACGGGCAACGCGACCA
>JASMKJ010000160.1 GCA_030749275.1 Acidimicrobiales bacterium | reverse complement strand
TGCTTGCTCCACTGTTTGACGAGCTTTAAGTTCAGCTGATCTCACTACTTCCGTGCGTTGAACCATCTGAGCAACACGCGTCCGAGCTTCTTCGATCACCAATCCAGCATCGACTCTCGCTTTAGACAGAAGATCTTCCCGTTCTTTCAAAAGCCATCGGGCCTCTCGAACCTCTTCGGGAAGTTCCAAGAGCGCTGCTTCGAGTAACTCAATGATTTCGTCTCTGCTGACCATTACCGACGTTGAGAGTGGCATCGGCCGTGCCGCGTTGATCACGTCCATCACCCGGCGCACTAGAGCTTCAACACCAGGGCCGCTCAACGGTGCGGCCTCACTCATTTGGGCATCTTTTCTCGGAGCCGGTCGGCAATTGACTCGGGAACTAGATGCGAGCAATCAGTGCCAAATTTCGTGATGTCACGAATGTACTTAGACGCAATAAAGGCATTTTCACTGGTAGCTGGAAGAAACATTGTTTCAACACCGCTAACGGATTTATTCATTTGAGCCATCTGCAATTCTGACTCGAAGTCCCCTGAACTTCTAAGCCCCTTGACGATGAAGTCGACTTCTAACCGATTCGCCAACTCAACCACTAGCTCCCCAAACTGAACCACTTCCACGTTGCCCAAGTGGCTACACGCCTCTGTAAGCATTTCGATTCGTTCTTCGTCACTAAACAAGGGTGAAGACTTTTGAGGGTTTCTCATCGCGGCCACGACAACATGGTCGAACAGGCGACTCGCGGTAGTGCAGATCTCCATGTGGCCGTTATGAACAGGGTCAAACGAACCTGGGTAAAGAACCTTGACCACGAGCGTCTCCTCGCCTAGCGGTTCGGGCTATATGAAACGGTACCGACCCTGAACGGAATCCTCCACTGTCAAACCTTCAAATTCACGCAAATCAGCACATATTTGCTTTGCTCGGTCGCAAAATCGTCACCACTGCTCTTCCATACTTCCGAGATCTCACCACGTCCCAACCTTGGAAGAGTTCCAGAGGTCGCTCGCTTTCGGCCACCACCAACGCCTCTCCCGCTCCCTTCAACAACTGATCCCATTCATCAAATCCATATGGCGGATCTGCCAGGACTAAGTCCACCTTCAAAGACTGAAGCCGTTGCAGTGAATCCCCCTGGATGACCTGGCCCTCTAGTCCCAAAGAATCCAGGTTCTCACTGATAGTTCGGCACGCCAAAGGGTTGTTATCGACAAAGGAGACTGCGTCCGCTCCACGGGACAGAGCCTCAATGCCCAGGGCACCTGAACCCGCGTATAGGTCCACCACCTGGCAACCTTGGGGGAATCCGAGGCTAAACAACATGTTGAAAATCGCTTCGCGCGCCCGGTCTGAAGTGGGGCGGACACCCTCACTTTGGGGAACTTCGATTCGGCGACCGCTCAATTCCCCTCCGACAATGCGCATACGACGACACTAACGGCAGACTGTGTATATGAAGGTCCCCGAATCGATTATCTGCGTCGACTGTGGCGGTTTGTGTGGTCGGATCAGTTATGAAGAACCCGACGAGGGCTTCCAGCCCGGCGACGTAGTCGCTTACCGTTGCAGAGACTGCCTTGATCGTTGGGACATAGTCGTCGAGGAGGACTAGGAGAAGTTCTGCTAGCCCCTCAAGAGATTCTCCGCATCATCGTCTCGCCGTTCCACGAACCAGAGGACTTCATCTTCAAGTGGTCCATAGTTATCAAGGGACCCTCGTTCGTCTACAAGTTCAGCCGCTAAGTCGCGGGCGCGTTCAACCCAGATTCGATCTCGCGCCAAAGAGGCCAATTTGAGATCGTTGCGGCCCGACTGCCGTTGTTCAAAAATCGTTCCCTCCCCTCGCAGTTCCAGATCTCGCTCCGCAAGGGCAAACCCATCAGTCGATTCTTCGAGGGCGCTTAGTCGCGCCCTCGCGTCGTCAGAGACTTCTTCGGCGGTCACCAAGAAACAATTCGACTCGTGGCTTCCTCTACCAACCCTTCCGCGAAGCTGGTGAAGTTGGGCAATACCAAATCGGTCAGCGGACAAAATAACCATCGTCGTGGCGTTGGGAACATCGACGCCGACCTCAATCACCGTGGTCGCAACTAAGACATCTAAGCGGCCTTCTCGAAACGACTCCATGGTCTCTTGTTTTTCAATGGAACCCAATCGGCCATGGAGCAGTCCGACTCTAAGTTCCGAAAGGACACCCTCAACTAGCTCTCGTCGGGTTTTCTCCGCAGAACTCGCGTCCAACTTGTCGCTTTCCTCGATCAGGGGGCAAACAACATAGGCCTGCCTTCCCTGTTCCACCTCGGAATGGATATGTTCCCAAACCCGCTCAAGGTCTTTTGACACCCAGGAGGTAGCAATCGGTGATCTGCCGGGCGGAAGCTCATTGAGTGTCGAAACGTCGAGGTCGCCGTACACGGTCATCGCCGCAGTTCGGGGTATCGGGGTTGCCGTCATCACCAAAAGGTGAGGCCATCGACCGTCGCCGCGTCCTCGTTCTCTGAGAACAGACCTCTGTTCGACACCGAATCGGTGTTGTTCGTCAACAACAACGACACTGAGAGAAGAGAAACTGACACCGTCTTGAATCAGTGCATGGGTTCCGATCACAAGATCGACCGAACCATCATCCATTCCTTTCAAGACTTGGTTTCGGTCTGACCCCGTAACTCCATTGGTCAACAATTTGATCGAAAGTGGTCTACTGCCGGTCAGAGTAGACGGATCAGTCACTTCTATGTCTTTCGCCAGTTCAAGCAAATTTAGATAATGCTGTTCGGCCAAAACTTCGGTCGGAGCCATGAGGGCGCCTTGATGACCATCAGCCACGGCGACCAACATGGCGTACATAGCGACCAGAGTTTTCCCGGCACCCACGTCACCTTGT
>JASMKJ010000159.1 GCA_030749275.1 Acidimicrobiales bacterium | reverse complement strand
TTCAACATATGTTTCTCCGCATCCGGGGGTGTGGGCGATAACCGCGGAGACTCGTGAATCGAAGGCCGCTACGTACTGGACGTTGGCACCTCCCATGCTCTCACCCCACACAACAACCTGATCGGTTTCTACTTCGGGCAGGTTCAAGCTGTGTGTGATGGCGTCGCTGTAACCGCGAACTTGTGTCCATTGGTCAAACCCGAACCGTGGTTCGCCGTCGCTTGTTCCGAAATTGCGATGATCGTAGGCGACTACGTGGTAGCCGGCTTTCGCTATACCAGCGGCGAACGCGTTGATTGACATGTGAGCGGTAGCCGAAAATCCGTGGGCAAGCACGACGAGTGGTGCGTCGGGACGGGCTGCTTTATGAAATCTCCCGCGCAGTGTCGCTCCCTCCGATTGAAAGTCGACCTGTTCGTAGTGGTCACTCATAGCTATTACTCGTTTCTTGGGTTGATCAGCTTGTGCGCCCTACAGGGCGTTGTTGACATAACTCAAATGCATCTTGGATACAGGTGAGTCGAAACCATCGAACGCAGCGGCTCGTTCAGGCGATTCGTTGTAGCTGTCGACAGCAGCTTCGAATGCCTCAACATCGCCGGGGTAGCTGACAATCCACACGAATTCGCTGTTTTCCTCGTCGGCGTAAGCGGCTTCTATCGTGAATCCGTATTGATCTCGGACGGCGGCGATGGTTGGGAACCACTCCACTAGCCGTTCCAGACCACCTTCTTCAACCTCATACCGTCTCAACTGCGCAGCCATATCTCTCCTATCGCTATTCCGAATCATTCCACAGAACAAGATCGGAAGATCTCCTAAAGGTTGCCGACTAGTTTCGTTGCGTGCCTACTGATTCGTCATCACATGCCTTGGGGCTTGAATCCGCTACCGATTTGTTGGAGATGCTCGCATCCAGAGAGGTGTCTAGCGTTGAACTTCTCGAACACTTTGTAGAACGCAACTCCTCTTTACATAACCAAATCAACGCCATTGCGACCTTGGATGTTGAACGAGCTATGGAATCGGCAGCGGCATCCGACCAACGTCGCGTTAACGGCGAGGCGCTGGGGGTCATAGAGGGGCTGCCGATGACCATCAAGGACGCCATCGCTGTTGAAGGAGTCCGATCGACGGGAGGAGCTGTCGAGTTAGCCGACCATGTGCCAGATGAAGATGCTGAGGTCGTGTCGAAGATCAAGACTGCAGGGGGAATAATTTTCGGAAAAACTAATCTGCCTCGCTGGTCCGGCGATATCCAGGCCTTCAACGACATTTTTGGCACAACGAACAACCCATGGGATCTTGACTGTGGCCCAGGAGGGTCGTCTGGGGGTGCTTCCGCTGCCGTCGCTGTGGGGCTCACACCTTGGGAGATTGGAACAGACATCGGTGGGTCAATTCGGCTACCGGCTCACTTCGCCGGCGTGTGTGGTCACAAACCAAGTTTTGGCATCGTTCCTCAACTCGGATACATCGACCATGTTTCATATGGTGTAACCGATGCAGATGTCAACGTTTTTGGGCCATTGGCCAGAACGGTTAACGATTTAGAGTTGCTCTTTGACATAGTGAACGGCCCTCGACAAGACAGCGAGAACGGTTGGCGTCTTGACC
>JASMKJ010000158.1 GCA_030749275.1 Acidimicrobiales bacterium | reverse complement strand
CAAAGGAGGCACCATCATGTTGCTTCCGATGGCAGTATTGGCTGTTGCCTCCTTAATCAGTTATGAGAGAGCAAAAGCCGAACTATTGGGTTATCAAGCCAAAGGTGGCCTGATGGAGCGAGCCGAACGGATGGTCGTTTTAGGATTCGGATTATGTTTCGAGGTACTCCTAGTGCCCGTACTTTGGGTCATGCTCGCCCTCACATCGTTGACAGCCATCCAGAGATTCTTCAAAGTGTGGCGCCAAGCAAGCAACGACATTCCTAGCCCCAACAACCAGAGTTGACGACCTTGTCGGGGCGGGCGATAACAGCGCTCTATCGACTAGGGGCCCGGGCCGCTCGGAGTCTGCCCGGACCCGTGGCTAGTGCACTTCCCAGTTTGCTGGCGAGTCCTCTCCATCAGATACTGCGAAAGAAACGATTAATGGTTCGGCGACACATGAGGCGGTCGCTAGGTCCTCACGTGGATGAAAAGTCGGTGCAGGTCGCGACCAAAAATGCTTTTGCTTCCTACACCCGTTATTGGATCGAGTCCTTTCGACTGCCATCTCGAAGCGGATTTCAATTAAGCGAAGGAATAGACGTTCCCGACTATCGATTCGTCGAAGAAGCATTAGATCGCGAAAAAGGAGTCATCCTGGCCTTGCCTCATTTAGGCGGCTGGGAGTGGGCAGGATTCTGGATGGCAACCGTAAACAAGTTACCAATCACCGTTGTTGTGGAACCAATTAACCCTGATCGGCTGTTCCGGTGGTTTGCCAGCTTTCGCGAGA
Source organism: Acidimicrobiales bacterium (assembly GCA_030749275.1). Classification (GTDB taxonomy): domain Bacteria; phylum Actinomycetota; class Acidimicrobiia; order Acidimicrobiales; family Poriferisodalaceae; genus UBA6944. The sequence goes on along the minus strand of JASMKJ010000158.1, from coordinate 9,329 downwards.
GGCTAGGCATGAAGGTGGTACCCCTCGGCCCGTCAGCGGGAGCCGAGATTGTGTCGGCATTAAAAAGAAACGAGATTGTTTGTCTCCTTTGCGACCGATATATCTCAGGGGGCGGCGTAGAGGTCACCTTTATGGGGGAGCGAACAACTTTGCCAGCCGGTCCGGCTCTTCTTGCGTTGAGAACAGGAGCATCGATCCTACCCACAGCGGTGTATTTCGAACCCCAAGGGAAACATCTCGGCCTTGTCAGGCCTCCAATCAATACGGCCCGAAGTGGAACGGTCAAGCAAGATGTCCAACGAATTACCCAAGTACTCGCTGAAGAACTAGAGATCCTGATACGTCGCGATCCCCAACAATGGCACTTGTTTCAACCCAATTGGCCGAGTGACTCATCAGAGGAAATGTGAGCGTGACGTGATTTCCTCTGTGGAGTGAGCGCAACATCGCGTAGCGTTATTTGATGTGCGGATAGGAATCGTCTCGCCATACAGCCTCAGCACTCCGGGAGGGGTGCAGACTCAAGTCCTCGCTTTAGCAAGGGCCTTGGGGAGACTTGGGCACAAGGTTCGAGTGTTAGGACCTTGTGATGGCGCGCCTCCTGAAACTGGTGTAACGCCTCTAGGTGCGAGTATCCCTACCTTCGCCAATGGCTCCATAGCCCCAATTGCGCCAGATTTGGCGTGCACGCTGCGGACCATTAGAGCCTTCCGAGACGAAGAGTTCGACGTTGTGCATATCCATGAGCCGATCTGTCCCGGACCATGCCAAACGACATTGTTCCTTCGAAGTGCGCCCATCGTAGGAACCTGGCACGCCGCCGGAGGCAGCAAGGCGTACATGACCCCCGGGGTTCGATGGCTTGCCACAAGAATGAATATCCGAACCGCTGTTTCCCAAGATGCTAAAGACATGGCGCATCAAGCTCTCGGTGGGAGTTACGAGGTGGTCTTTAACGGCATTGAGATCAACAAATTTCGAGACGCGAAAGCGACTACGTCTGAAGGCCCAACGATCGCTTACGTTGGTAGACACGAACCTCGCAAGGGGTTAGAAGTATTACTCCAATCGATGGTGTCGTTACCCCAAAATGTGACGTTATGGATCATGTCCGATGGTCCACAAACAGAGGAATTGAGGAGTAAGTATGAGGGAGACCCCCGACTTCGCTGGCTTGGTCCAGTCAGTGACGAGGAGAAGATAAGCAGGATAAAAGGCGCGGACATATTGTGTGTGCCTTCGCTTCGGGGGGAGAGTTTCGGAATTGTCCTTTTAGAAGCGATGGCAGCGGGAACACCCGTAGTCGCTAGTGACTTGCCCGGATACAGAAACGTTGCCGTTAACGGCGATGAGGCCTATCTTGTGCCGCCGGGCGATGCAACGGCCTTGACTGCGGCTCTATCAAAGGTCATGGAAGATCAGGCCCTGGCAAATGGGCTGTCCCAAGCTGGTAGTGCACGGGTAGCAGAATTCTCGATGGAACGTTTAGCTGAAATCTATGTAGGCCTGTACGAGCGGGCCATAGAGATCGAAAGAGAAGACCCTGATAGAGGTGGTTGGCGGGGCGAGTTGACTCGCATGGGTTGGCCCTTCAAATTAGGTAAAGAAGCCGACCAGACCTTTTGATCGCTGAACGGCGCTTGACGTTTGCCGCCGTACAATGCGGTGCAGAGTTGCCAGGAAATATCGGAGACACGGAAACAAATGGACAACCTGAGCGACAAAAATCGGCAACGCGCTGGCCTTCTGATGGTGTTGTTTGTGGTGAGCGTGGCAGCACTTTCAGTCGTTGTTTATTTCCTAGCGCGCATCTTTTCGATACCGGTTTCGATTGGAGTTCTTCTAGCTGCTCTGACCCTGGTACCGGTTCTTTACCTGTGTGCGAGCGCTGAACGTCGCGTGCTGAACACTTTCAGCGGCCAGCAAATTTTGGATGACGAATACCCTCGTCTCATCAACCTGGTGGAAGGCGTGTGTCTGTCGACAGGTATTCCTATTCCCGAAATTCGGGTCATCCCAACCGAAGCACGCAACATTGCAGCGGTAGGACGCTCCATTGAACGCTCAACGCTCATCGTCACCTCAGGTCTCCTAGAGTCCGCCAGTCGAGTGGAACTAGAGGCGGTGCTGGCGAATCGAATTTCGCAGATAGCAACGGGGAAAACGGCGTTGACAACTACCGCGCTGACAACCTTTGGTCTACAGATTGGAAGCACTTCATTTCGGATCCGACCTTTTCTGGCGTTGCCATCGGTCCTCCAGAAGAAAATAGGATTAGAACTCGATTCGAGTGACGATTTCGTTGGGGACAACGCTGCCGTAAAGATCACGCGCTACCCGCCCGGGATGGTGGAAGCCTTGAGGATGATGGAAAATCGAAACCACGTCACCGAATCCGGCCCGATCATTGATTCCTTATGGGTACTTAGCTCTGACCCGAAGAGCAATCGGCCCACAGTTGAAGCACGCATGACCGCTCTCCGCGAACTGTGATTCACCGATGAAGGGAGTCAGCGTCGCCATAGGAGCACTCGCGATCTCCTGCATCGCTTGTGCCGCTGACACCAGAGATGCCCATAGCGCAGATGACACACAGATCGAGAGTTACCAAACACAGTCAGGTGTCGACTCCACTACAACTACCGAATCCCGTCAATACGGTTCAAAGGCACCGGAAATTTCTAACTCTGACGCGACTGACTCACCGACAACGACCAGCCCAGAACAGACTTCAGAAGAAACGTCAGAGAGCGAAACCTTGGCCCCATTTCGAGGTATTCCGATCAACCCGGAGGGTCTTCTATCGCCCCGCCTTGCGCTGAAGATCGACAACGCCCCGACCGCCCTGCCCCAAGAAGGCCTTCAAGATGCTGACATCGTTTTCGAAGAATTAGTCGAAGGCGGTATGACGAGATTCCTTGCCGTTTTTCAGTCGAAGATTCCAGAGTTCGTTGGACCTATTCGCTCTGGAAGATCAACCGATATACCGCTTCTCATGCCATTTGATGGAGCGCTTTTCGGCTGGAGTGGATCTAACTGGGCGTTTCGGAAACTCTTGGAGACAGTAGCGATCACCGATGTTGGCCTTTACCGAAATCCATCGCAGTACTTACGTCAAAGCGAACGACCCTCTCCGAGCAATTTGTGGGTTCGATCCTCACAATTAGTTGAACAGGCAGGGAGTGACTCACTGCCATCTGAGCCGCTGTGGCCGTTCGAATCAGCGAAAGAAGCAAGTGCTGAGCCCACTCACCCCATCGAAGGGATTGAAGTGGACTGGGGTTCTACAAAGGTCTCATATCGTTGGGATCCCAAGCGACAGGCGTGGAAGCGAGCTCAGAACGGCAATACCCATACAGCCGTGGACGCCGAGGGTGATGAAGTCGCGCTCGCTCAACAAAACGTGATTATCCAATTCACAAAGTATGTGTTGACTAACGAAGAGGACGCCAATGGTTCTCGAATCCCACTTGGGCAAGTATCGGAAGGTTCAGGTACCGCTTGGATACTCAAGAACGGCGGAATTGTTGAAGGAAAGTGGAGTAAAGCAAACATCACCGTTCACACTGAGTTTGTTGACGAAACAGGACGTGCGATAGCTATGTCGCCGGGAAGCACTTGGATTTTGCTGGCCCCTCGAGACTCTGTGACAGTCGTCGAACTTGATGACTAAGTCAAGCCGACTCGTTCCGTAGTTCGCGGGCTTAGAATAGAGGAATGGCTGATAGTACAAGTAGTTCGAACTCGCAGGTTGGGACAGTGCGCGTTAAGCGAGGACTGGCTGACATGTTGCGAGGCGGTGTCATCATGGATGTGGTCACACCGGCAGAAGCAAAGATCGCCGAAGATGCGGGAGCGGTGGCAGTGATGGCTCTTGAACGAGTACCCGCTGACATTCGACGAGATGGCGGCGTTGCTCGCATGAGCGACCCGATAATGATCGAAGGAATACAAGCAGCCGTCACCATTCCGGTCATGGCTAAAGCGAGAATCGGCCATTTTGCTGAAGCCCAAATTCTTGAATCCCTTGGCGTCGACTACGTCGACGAATCTGAAGTGCTGACCCCAGCAGATGAATCTCACCACATAGATAAATGGTCGTTCACCGTTCCTTTTGTCTGCGGAGCAACCAACCTTGGAGAAGCACTTCGTCGCATATCTGAGGGAGCCTGCATGATTCGTTCAAAAGGTGAAGCAGGAACAGGCAACATTGTTGAAGCGGTGCGTCATCTTCGATCGATACTTGGTGACATTCGAAAGGTAACTCAGGCAGATCAAGCTGAATTGTTTGATTGGGCGAAACAACTTCAAGCCCCTCTGGGTTTGGTCCAAGAGATCGCAGAGACCGGCTCTCTGCCGGTACCCATGTTCTGTGCCGGGGGAATAGCTACGCCAGCAGACGCTTCTTTGGTCATGCAATTGGGAGCTGAAGCGGTCTTTGTCGGGTCAGGAATTTTCAAGAGTGAGGATCCCGCACCGCGGGCCAAGGCCATAGTCGAAGCCGTCACCCATTATGAAGATCCAGCGATGGTTGCCAAAGTAAGCCGAGGTTTAGGTGACGCCATGCCTGGCCTAGAGATTGGCGAACTTGACACCAAGCTCGCCGAACGCGGCTGGTAGACGTTCAGCTTGTCAGCGGTAGTCGGAGTTCTAGCGTTGCAGGGCGCCTCAAGGGAACACACCGCCGCGCTCGAGAGACTTGGAGTGATCGTTCAACAGGTTAGATTGCCGCAGGATCTTGTCGGGATTGACGCACTAGTGATCCCTGGAGGCGAGTCGACAACAATCTCTATGCTTCTGGAATCAAGCGGAACGTTTGAGCCCATGGCGCAGCTGCTGCATGAGGGCCTACCCGTTTTAGGTACCTGTGCTGGAATGATTCTGTTAGCTGGAGACGTGTTGGATGGACGACCAGACCAGAAAACGTTCGCTCAAATTGACATAGCCGTTCGCCGAAATGGGTTCGGCAGACAAGTTGCAAGTTTTGAATCAGATTTAAAGATCGAAGGCTTCGAAGAACCATTCCCGGGAGTGTTTATTCGAGCTCCGGTGGTTCAAACCGTTGACAGGTCCGTGGAGGTCCTCGCCAGCGTTGAACTGGATGGAGGAAAACAATCGCCGGCTCTTTGCCGTCAAGGCAATGTGATAGTCAGCAGCTTTCACCCAGAACTGACTGACGATTTGCGTATTCATCAGATGTTTCTAGCGAACCTCAACTAAGAGATGGTGTGATTTGCTTAGGGTTTCGAGGTCCGCTTACCCCATAGACGATGGCAGAATATGAGCCGGAGGTATTGAAGTGTCGGGCCATTCTAAGTGGGCAACCATCAAGCACAAGAAAGGTGCAGCCGACAAAGCTCGGGGAAAGCTGTTCGCGAAGCTGATTCGACAAGTTGAAGTAGCAGCCCGCGAAGGCGGAGGTGACTTAGATTCCAATGCGAATCTGCGAACGATGTACCAGAAGGCCCGTGACAACTCCGTGCCGCTGGACACCATCGAGCGGGCGATCAAGCGTGGAACCGGAGAACTTGAGGGAGTCAATTACGAGCAGGTGAACTACGAAGGCTACGCGCCGCACGGTGTCGCAATGTTCGTCGATGTGCTGACCGACAATAGAAATCGGACTGGTGCCGAAATACGAAGCGTTTTCACCCGAGCTGGTGGTTCCTTAGCGGAACCGGGTGCAGTGGCATGGCAGTTCGAACGCAAAGGCGTGGTGGTGGTGCCCGGAACCGTTGATGAGGATCAGGTCATGATGGCTGCCCTTGAGGCAGGGGCAGAAGATGTCGTCGTTGAGGGCGACGTATGGAGAGTCACTACAGAAGCTTCGGACACAGCAGCAGTTAGAGAAGCACTTGAAACCGCAGGTATTACAGTTTCCTCAACGGACCTGACGTACCTGCCTCAAAACGTTGTGGAACTGTCCTCGAGTGGAGATGCAGCACAAGTGATGGCAGTGATGGATGCACTGGACGATCACGATGACGTACAGGGTGTTTACGCCAACTTCGACATCTCCGATGAAATCCTCGCTGAACTCACCTGAGGCTGCTTAGCAGTATTGAGCTAGTCATGTACAATCGAACCTGTGTTCGTTTTGGGAATTGATCCCGGTCTCTCTCGCTGTGGATATGGCGTTGTCGAGCGGTCAGGAAGAAAGACTGAAGCCGTAGCGATTGGAGTGATTAGGACGCCTGCTAAAGCACCCACAGCGCAGCGTTTGGCCTCGATCCATCAGGAACTCCGATGCCTCACCGAGGAGTACCACCCCGATGTAGTGGCTATAGAGAGAGTATTTTTTCAAGTGAACGCGCGCACCGCCATGGGGGTGGCTCAGGTGAGTGGACTTGCCATGGCTATCGGCAATCTTGCCGGTGCCGAGGTGGTCGAATACACGCCCAACCAGGTGAAAGAAGCGGTCGCAGGTTGGGGGAGTGCTAGTAAAGAACAAATGCAACGAATGGTGCAATCGCTCCTCGCTTTGCCTGACTTGCCGTCCCCACCTGACGCAGCGGATGCGGCAGCAGTGGCACTCTGCCACCTCGCCCACGCTTCGAACCGCCAGCTTATAGAGGCAGCGAAACAACCATGATCGGTTCATTGCGTGGCGTGTTGATCGATAAGGACCCTGAAGGGGAAATTGTTATCGAAGTGTCCGGCGTCGGATACAGAGTAACCGTTAACCCCCGAACTCTCGCTGACTTGTCCGATGTCGGAACAGATGCCTTTGTTCACGTCCATCACCACATACGTGAAGATGATCAACATCTGTATGGGTTTGCCACATTGGCTGAACGTAAATCCTTTGAATCAGTGATAGGAGCGCATGGGGTGGGCCCAGCGTTAGGAATGGCGGTTCTAGCGACATTGCCGCCTGACGATCTGAGACATGCCGTAGCAACCGAAGACGTTGATGCGTTGTGTCTTGTGCCTGGGGTCGGAAAGAAGACTGCGCAGAGAATGGTGTTGGAACTGAAAAATCGTCTCGATTCGTCGCCACACCTGGAAAATGAAGTATCGGTTCCGGGTCAAGCAAATACGACTTCGTTGGCTGATGTTCGTGAAGCCCTTCGTCAGATGGGCTTCGGCATCGAAGAAGTGCGCCTTGCCGTCGAAGGCCTCGAAGGGGAAGATACCTCGGCAATGCTTCGAGAGGCCCTCCAGCGGATGGCGAGCTGATGACCGAAAATGAATGGGGCCGAGAAGAAGGTTTCCGTCGAGAGATAACTCCAAACCGAGAAGAATCATTGAGTGCCGAGGCTGTTGTGGACGATGGCGACGAGGCCGGATTACGACCTCGACGTTTGGATGAGTTTGTGGGCCAGGCCGAACTGAAAGAGCACCTCGGAGTGGTCCTAGACGCGGCACGTGGTCGGGAGCAAACCCCCGACCATCTCTTATTTGCAGGTCCGCCCGGCCTCGGTAAGACAACTCTCGCAGGAATCGTCGCCGCTGAACTTGACGTAACGATGCATGTGACTTCTGGACCAGCGATCGAACGTGCAGGCGACTTAGCCGCGATCCTTACGAACCTTGGTGATCGCGATGTTCTATTTATTGATGAGATTCACCGTTTACCCAAACAGGTGGAAGAAGTTCTCTATCCGGCCATGGAAGATTTCCAGCTAGATGTTGTTCTTGGCAAAGGACCTGCTGCCCGCTCAATTCGCTTCGACTTAGCACCCTTTACCCTCGTGGGTGCCACTACCCGCACTGGCTTAATTGCTGGGCCCTTGAGAGATCGATTTGGTCTGGTCGAACGTCTTGATTATTACGATTCGGGGGAGTTGAAGCTGATCGTCGAAAGAGCTGCGGGAATTCTTTCGGTCACAATCGATTCCGCTGGAGCAGCCGAGATAGCGGACAGAAGTAGAGGTACACCGCGGATAGCGAATCGGCTCCTTCGACGAGTCCGAGACTTCGCCGAAGTTCGCGCAGATGGACTCGTCGATGTTGACGTTGCACGCAACGGTCTAGCCCTTTTTGGTGTCGACGAGCTCGGACTCGATAAAGTTGATCGTTCAATTTTGGAATCAATTGCCGTGACCCACGGTGGAGGACCGGTTGGTTTGTCGACCCTGTCAATTAGCGTTGGAGAGCAACCCGAAACGTTAGAAGATGTCTACGAACCATTCCTGATTCAACAGGGGCTGATTCAACGCACTCCACGAGGACGCGTAGTCACCGCAGCGACGTATCAACACCTCGGTGTGGCGGTACCTGAGCGATTCATCGAAGATCCATCGTTATTTGAGTAGTTACGGAGTGCCTTCAACGACTTCGGATCGGGTCTGGTACGGAGCTTACGGCTCCAACCTTTTGGAAAAGCGGTTTTTGCGTTACCTAGAGGGTGGCAGCTACTTGCCGGGTCACACTGAGCATGTCGGTGCTCGTGATAGTCAAGAACCAGGACAAATGTCGCCGTTAGTTCACGGCCCCTGGAGCTTGTCTTTCGGCCTCTCATCGAAACGATGGGGCGGAGGAGTTGCATTTCTTGAACCCCGACTAGACGAAGGAGCATGCGTTCGCTGTTGGGATATCACGCAAGAACAATTTATGGATGTGGCTGCCCAAGAAAACGGTTTTCAACCAGGTGAAGTCAACATTGATATTGACGAGATCATCCATCAAGGAGAACTCAGCATTGGTGACACTTGGTACTCCAGAATTATTTATCTAGGTGAATATCGCGGTCAACCTCTGCTGACCTTTACAAGTCCGACACCCCCAGACCCGACACCGCCAGGCGAACCGTACTTGTCGGCGATTCTAAATGGATTCATGGAAGCTTCTCCGTCGCAGAAAGAGGCGCACATTGCTCGCCTAATGCGGGCGCGTGGGGTAGCACCAACGTGGACACGCGACGCTATAGCTCGGTTAGTGAAACCGGAAACCTAGAATTATCTCTGACATGAGTGTTGAAAATTCTGTTCGGGACATGAAGGAATTCGAATACGAGCTGCCCGAAAGCGCCATCGCCCAGGTACCTGCCACGCCCAGAGACAGTGCCAAGCTTCTTGTTGACAGAGGCCCCGATCATTTGCCCCAACACCTAACCGTCGCAAGCCTGTCGGACCACTTATACGCCGGTGACGTGCTTGTGTTGAATGAAACCAGTGTCATACCGGCGCGCCTGCCCCTACGAAAAGCCACCGGTGGTTCCGTAGAGGTTTTCCTGTTGGAACCGGTAGCCGGAGGCTGGTCTGCCCTAGTTCGCCCGGGGCGACGTGTAAGAAGCGGAACCCAATTGCGAAGCGAACGAGACGGTGAGCTCCAGGTCATCGTCGGCGACGAAATAAGTCAAGATGGTCGAAGAAGCGTGCAAGTGG
>JASMKJ010000157.1 GCA_030749275.1 Acidimicrobiales bacterium | reverse complement strand
CTCCATATATCTTCGTCTGAGTGACACCGTGACTCAAACATCGCGGGATGCCTACGAAATCTCCTCATTGGGGGTCGGGATAGCGGGCCTCGTCAGCAGCAGTGGACAGCTGCACCGAGCGCCGAATCTAATAGAGGCTGACGGACTTGAAATTCGACAAATGGTGGAACCGGAGGTTGGGGTACCGGTCTATGTGGACAACGACGTCAATTGCGCAGCGCTAGCCGAGATAACGAGTGGTGCGGCCACAGGAACAAATAATGCACTTCTGGTAACACTTGGCACCGGCATCGGAGGAGGCCTGATAGTCGATGGAGGCATCTACAGAGGGGCTTTCGGAATGGCCGGAGAGCCGGGTCACATGACTGTGAACCCCAATGGCCTGACGTGCGCTTGCGGTAGAGATGGGTGCTGGGAGGCTTACGCCTCCGCTGCTGGTTTGAGGAATCTGGCCATCAAGAGAGCTCAAGACGGAAAGCTAGACAACATCAGTCGAGCAGTTGACGGAGAACTAGAACACATTGCCAGTGAACACGTCACTCAAGCAGCAAGACAAGGCGATGTTCAATCGCTCGCGGTAATCGACGAATTTGCTCGCTGGGTTGCAATCGGATTGACAAATTGTGCCGCCCTTCTCGACCCGGAACTCATCATTGTTGGCGGAGGCCTAGTGGAAGAATGGGAGCTCCTGGGGGATAGGATTCGTAGTTCATTCGATGAAATGTTGCTCGCATCGAATCAACGAAACCCCATTCCCCTCAAACCGGCGGGGAACGGCGCGGCTGCCGGGGCAATAGGTGCATCTCTGTTAGGAAGACAACGGTGACCGAGAACAAAATCGAAAAGTTGCTCAAATGGCGAGAAAACGTTCCTGCTGGACGCCTCGTAAACCCTGGGCTACCACCGTTCGACTTACTCAATGCCTCGGAGTGGTCGGTCATAGATGAATCACCGGGAAGACTCGAACTCATGTGTGATCTCCCCGAAGTCGCACTCAACCCCGCAGGCCAACTCTTCGGGGGCTTTACAGCCGCCTATGTAGATATTGCATCTCTGTGCACGGCACAAAGCGACGTAGAAGGAACTCCCGGCTTTCAATCGACGATCAATATGCGACTGGACTATTTCGAGGCGATCACCCAAAGTCCGTTTCGTGTTACCAGTGAAGTTGTTCATCGCCGCGGCGAAACGCGCCTCGTCGCTTGCCAGATGTACCAAGGTGACATTCTGGCCGTATATGCCCTTACAACCATGAAGCATCAACCGTTGTCAAAGGTGCTTTGAACGAGCTTCATGACAATAAAGACCGCTGCTCACTTACTGCTCCAACGTTCGCAGCGGGCACACCCAAGCTCGAGCCACCACGATGCGCCGATAAAGTCATGGGATGAAAAGGATCGCCGTATCAGCGCTGTCACTGCTGGTAGTCATAGCCTGTTCCTCCACTTCTGCGCAGGACCCAGAGCTGAAAGACGGCGGAGCGAGCGTAAGCACCGAAACAACAGATCTCTCACAAAGCACTGCTTCGACACAACTGGAAAAGCCACCTGAATTGGTCCGCCTTGAGGACGTCTGGGATCTCGCCGCTTCAAGACCAGGTGCAGATATCGGTCAGGTGTTTCAACTGTTTCGACTGAAGCAATCCCTCGGCCCCAAAAACCTTGCTTGCTACGACCAAGAATCAGGCGATGTGTGCGAAAAGATTGTGGATGCCATCAATATCGTAGGATTGACCGAGCTACAGGTGACCCTTCTTCTCGACTCGTTGGAACTGCCTCACAGAGTCATCGAACGCGACTGTGAACTACTCATGGTCACGCAAGAATTCGTAGCCGGTAGAGTCAACCTCGCTGTATCCCAAGGTGTCGTCACCGGCTGGGCCTCTGAGGGTGGACGAAACTTTGAGGCAAGTGAAAACTGTTAGCAGTTGCCTCACACCCTTAGTTTCATTCACGCTCTTCAATCTTCAACCTCGAGGGTTACCTGCTCATCGTAAAAGCAGAGCAGACCCGCGATCTCAACCATCTCAGGGAGGGGCTCTTCATAGCTCCACACCACATCATCCAACTCATGTCCCTTGAGGTCGACGCTCCAGTATCGGGCGTCTCCTTTGTGAGGGCAGTGAGTAACGCTCTCGCTGGGAGCTAACAGCTCCATTTTCACATCTTCGCGAGGAAAGTAATGGCGCGGCGGAAGGTTCCCCTCTACGAGAAGCCGCGTATTGCGCGAATCTGCTACGACGATTTCCTCGACTCGGACCCGTACTCGAGCACTGGAACTCTGAATTGATATATGACTCGCCACAAAGCCATCTTAGAACCGTCGACGCCCTGAACATCTAACCGAGATAGTCGTCGACGATTCGAGTAGGTTGGCTTTCCGCCTACGATCTAGGGGACTGATACCTACAGTTTCTGGAAGCTCCGCAACTAGAAGGCGTTAAAGAAACGAGACGGTATCAACGACAAGAAGGAAACTAAATGATTCTGGAGCAGTACTACCTTCAATGTCTATCCCAAGCGTCGTACCTCATCGGTGACCAAACGACAGGCCGTGCCGTCGTTGTAGACCCACGAAGAGACATTGAAGAATATCTACAAGATGCAAAGCGACTCGGAGTCAGGGTTGAACTTGTTCTGGAAACCCACCTTCACGCCGACTTCTTGTCCGGTCACCTCGAATTTGCCCAAAGCGGCGCAGAAATTGGATACGGGTCCGTTGCTCAACCAGAGTTCCCGGCACGACTATTCGAAGATGGAGAGAGGTATTGCTTGGGTCAAGTGACTTTGGAGGTCCTACATACCCCTGGTCATACCCCAGAATCTATAAGCATCGCCGTTTACGAAACACCCGACTCTTCTGAACCACATGCAGTTTTGACCGGTGACACCTTGTTTGTCGGTGATGTAGGTCGACCGGATCTGCTGGTTAGCTCAGGGTGGTCAAAGATTGAACTGGCTGGGATGCTCTATGACTCCCTTCACGGGAAACTACTTACCATGCCTGACGACACGATCGTCTATCCAGCACACGGAGCAGGATCGGCTTGCGGGAAAAACCTGTCGAGTGAAACATGGTCCACGATTGGAGTTCAACGCAAAGAAAATGGCTCGATCCGAATTTCAGAGCGAGATGATTTCGTTGCTTCGATCATTGAAGGTCAACCCTCGCAACCGATGTACTTCGCGTACGACGCACAGCTCAACGCCCAGTTACGACCACTTCGGTCCGACGACCCCCCCGAGACTCTTCGGAAAAGTCAGGTAGAAGCAAAAATCGAAGATGGTGCCGTTGTCCTCGATGTGCGGGATCCAGCCACCTTCGCGTTAGGTCATTTGCCTGGTTCAATCAACGTTGGTTTAGAGGGTCGTTTCGCCGAATTTGCCGGAAGTGTCGTCGATCCGACGACACCGATGGTTTTGTGCGGCGATGCAGATCAGGTAATTGAAGCTCAGACACGTTTATCTCGAATTGGCTACGACCAGGTGGTCGGCGCATTCGCCGCAGAGTCAACCTTTCGCGAAGGTACAGTTACGACACCTCGGTATAGCGTTGCCGAACTCCGAACACGGCTGCTGACTGATGAGATGTTCACCGTCCTAGACGTCCGAAACCCCGGAGAGTTAGAAGATGGCGCTATTGAAGGCTCGCTGCACATCCCGTTGGCGGAACTGGTTGCACGTATTGGAGAATTAGCCCACGTCAACGACGTTGTCATTTATTGCGCGGGTGGCTACAGAAGTTCCATCGCTGCAAGTGTCCTCCGCTACGTACGCGACGGAATCCAAGTGTCCGATCTTGTGGGCGGATTTTCTGCATGGGACGAAAGTAACTGATCGCAGTCAATCCTCAATCCCACAAATTGTGGTTCACCCGACCGGTCCTTTGAGCGTTGTGAAAGCATGAGGCTTGAAGAGACCCGGAAAGTGAAACGAAACAGGGAGTTGGTGATGGACGAAACAAAGATTGGTGAACTGACAAAACGAATTATGGGTATGTACGAGGGGGCGCTTGTTTCGGGCATGGTTTACCTAGGTGACGAAATGGGTCTCTACCGGGCTATGCATGAACAGGGCCCAATCACCAGCGATGAGGTCGCCAGCCGAGCTGGTCTTCACGAACGGTTTGTCCGTGAGTGGTTATCCCTTCAGGCCGCGGCCGGTCTCATCGAGTACCAAGGTGACGGCCTCTTCTACCTATCACCCGAAGCAGGGCTACTTCTTGCAGAAGAAGATGATCTTCGTTCAATGGCGCGCTGGTTCGACAACTTTCCGCAACGAACAGCGCTCCTTTCGGAAATTCCGAGGTCATTCAAAACTGGTGTAGGTATCTCGTGGTCTGATGTGGAAAGAGGAGGTACTTCGGGCAGGGTCCAATGGATGGAGCGTTTGCTGCGCCCTTGGTACGAACAAGTTCTCGTTCAACGAGTTTTGCCAGAACTTGATGGCCTAGTCGATGACCTTGAGTCAGGCTGTCAAGTAGGGGACATCGGTTGTGGAAGCGGGGTCGCGGTCGTGACAATGGCTGCAGCATTTCCTCAATCCGATTTTCACGGATGGGAGATAGCTCCACTGGCCTTGGACCGGTGCAGGGAAAACGCGATACAAGCAGGAGTGACTAACGCCTCCTTTCACGACGTCCGTGACGAAAAACTTCCCGAAGACGGCGGTTTCGGGTTCATAACGACATTCGACTGTGTTCATGACATGACTTCGCCGGACGAATTA
>JASMKJ010000156.1 GCA_030749275.1 Acidimicrobiales bacterium | reverse complement strand
AGGACTTTGTTTCCGAGATCAACTCGAAGATTGGCTCATATGCCTGCACTCCGGAAGGCTCGTTTCTTTGGGCCACCCGCATCATGACAATCTGGTCAACAATCCCCTCATATTGACTTATGCGGCGAGCGCACTCTGTCGGGTTACCGCTAATGGTTAGAGTGTCGACGACTTCCTCAGGTACGGCATTTATGGCTTCAGATGTCTTCCCTCGAGGCATCAAATCAGCGAGGACGTCGGCAGCTTCCTCAAATCCCTGTTGACGCATTTGGGAGTCGTAGTAGGGATGTGGGACCGGATGAAACAACCCGCAAACCGCTGCCTTCGCTGCGTCTCGCGCCAGTTCAGAGTTGTGATTAACGCTCACGAGCGCTCCCATAGGAAAAGCCAGTTCGGAGGCTTCTCGTCCCACGGATTGCGCAGCCGCTGCTGCGTTGGGTCGAACGGTGTCCCGCATGAACTCGACCGATGCCATTATCCCTACACCGATGCCATCGCTTACTTCAGCCGCCACCTGCATCATTTTCGGTCCGGACGCCGACAGGTAGACGGGTACCGAGTCTCGATACGGGGTGAAGCTCGCTCGCCACTTCTTTACCTGATGCACGGACCCTTCGTAGCTCACACGCGATCCTGCAGGAGCGGCAACGACTTGACGCACTATCTGAACGAAATCGTGCATGGCGTCGAGCGCTTTGGAGGAGTCAATCCCCATATACCAATTGTTGAAGTGAACATTTCCGGTTCCCACACCCAACACAAATCGACCACCGCTCATCTCATCCAAATCCCGGGCGGTAAGCCCTGTGAGCCATGGAGAGCGAGCGAAAGCGTTCGCCACGTATGTCCCCACTTCAATCGATTCGGTTGCGGCAATTACCGCGGAAGCCTGTGTCACTGCACTGCGACCCGCTTCGGCCAGCATCACCGATCCCGCACCTGCAGCTTCCATTTCTCGAGCGACAGTTACCACAGTGTCAAAACTTGGTTCAAACCCGAGTAAAGGTCCTAAGCGCATCTCTCTTGTCCAATCCATGGCGGCGATTACGACCGTAGTGGCAGATCGAAAGCCGCTGCCCAGTCGACGTAGCTTCATTGTGAGTCTTCGTGGACAAAGAACCCCTCGAAGTGCTTAGCTGCATGGGGGAACCAGCTCACCGAGCCAACACACCCAACAGGGTGATTCATTCACTGGATCGGGATATTGATCACTTTCACCAATCGGGAGGAAGCCAAATGCTAGGACACGACGCAGTCGCTCAAGCCCTTGTGGATCACGGGGTCGATACCGTCTTCGGAGTACTCGGGGACGGCAACCTGTTTATAGGCGAAAATCTTCAACGACAGCACGGAGTAAATCTGGTCAGCGCCACTCATGAAGCGAACGCTGTTTGCATGGCGGAGGGTTGGGCGAAAGCAACAGGCAGGTTGGGTGTCGCAACTGTCACCCATGGACCAGGACTAACCAACACGATCACGGCCCTAGTCGAGGGAGTCAAGAATGAGACTCCGATGCTGGTAGTGGCCGGCGACACTCCGATCGAAAACGAGCAACACCTTCAAAATCTCGACCAACATGCGTTGGTAGTGGCCACTGGGGCTGGTTTCCAACCGGTGAGAAACGCCCAAACAATTTCTGAAGATGTGTCAACTGCCGTGCGGAGAGCTCACGCTGAGCGTCGCCCAATAGTGGTGAATATTCCGTTGAACATCGAATGGGACGAGGTCGAATATGAACCCAGGCCACCGCTGAATCCCCCGGCGGTTCGACTTGCCCCCGACCCAGATCAACTCGAAACCGCCTTGGGAATCGTCGCTTCATCGACCCGACCGGTAATTCTGGCCGGGCGAGGCGCCGTTAAGTCCGAAGCGCGAGATGCTTTGATTCGTCTGGGTGACGCGCTTGGCGCGCCCCTAGCTACCTCGTTGCTCGGAACCGGATACTTCGAGGGCGAACCATTTAATCTCGGCGTCCACGGCACACTCAGCCACCAGATCGCAGGTGAAACATTGGCTATGGCCGATTGCCTGATTGTCTTCGGCGCTTCACTGAATTTCTTGACCACCGACTATCAGACTTTGTTGGCGGGCAAACGCGTCGTTCAAGTTGATGTGAACGCTGGGCATATTGATCGACATGTGTCTGTCGACGCGGGGGTAGTCGGAGACGCTGGTGTCGTCGCTGAAGCAATGATCGACCTACTTACTGCCGCCGAACATCAGCCCTCTTCGTTTAGGACGGCTGATCTTGAACGGCGGATCCACGAGTTTGACCCTGCCGAGGCGTTCGAAGACAAAAGTTACGACGGCGCGGTTGATCCTCGTACCTTGACCCGAAGGCTTGACGTTGGACTCCCTCAGGATCGGCAAGTTGTAGTCGATGCGGGTCGTTTTATGCTCGATGCGCTCACAATGTCAGTTCCCAACCCCGAAGACCTTGTCACTAGCCATGGATTTGGTGCTATCGGATTAGGAATGTCAACTGCTATTGGCGCTGCGGTTGCGCGTCCGACCCGACCAACAGTGCTGTGTATAGGTGATGGCGGCTACATGATGGGTGGGCTTACGGAACTTTCAACCGCCGTCCATCTAGGGCTTGATCTCATCGTCATCGTGTACAACGACGGCAGCTACGGCGCTGAGCACATCCAGCTCGTCACCAAAGGAATGGATCCTGCCGCTTCACTTCACGAATGGCCAGATTTCTGTGCCGTGGCCCAAAGTATGGGATGCCAAACCGCGAAAATTGACTCTCTCGACGACATCGATGGGGCTCTTGAGGTGGTGAAGAACAGAAAGGCCGGTCAACCGGTGCTCATTGAGGCATCCACGGATCCAGATGTTGTGTCAACCATCTATGGCCATCACAGATGAGTGACACGACTCTTGAATTATTAGATACCTACGTGGGAATGCCTGGCACTATGCAGGGCGGTTACATCGCCGGGTTAGCGGCAGGTGACTCGGAAGGTCCCGTTAGGGTTCGGATTCGCAAAGCCCTGCACCCCGGCGAATCACTGGTTCGCACAGTTGAAGAAGGCCAAACACTGGTACTCCGAGAAGAACAATTGGTTATGACAGCCACTCCAGGTCCACTTCATGTAGCTGCTCGTTCGCCGATACCAAGAGAGGACATAGATGCGGCTATGGCGCGCCCTTTGGGGTGGGATCCGCCTTATCCGACTTGCATCGGCTGTGGCCATGAAGTCGACGGTTTAGGTGTACGGATTCGACCGCTCGGAGACGGCAAACACGTCGTCGCGGTCTGGTCGCCCGCTCCTCAGTGGGCAGACCCGAACGGGGTCATCCCCAGGGAATTCATTTGGACGGCTTTTGATTGCGTCACCGCGTATGTCCTCTTCGTCGATCCCCCGACAATTTCTGGGGGAGGTGCTGTAACCGGAAACATCGCCGCCCAGTTTTTCGGTGAGGTTCGGATCGGCGAAACCTATACCTTTCAGTCTTGGCGAGAACGCGACGACGAAAAGAGCATCATCTGCGGAGGCGCACTCTATGGGCCTTCAGGTCTAGTGGCGATAGCTGATCAAGAACTCATCCGCACCAAAGACTGGGGCTTCGAAGTACCGGCTGAGCCCCTGGCGACATAGTTCAAACATTAACAACGAAAGGTTTCGCAGTGGTCGAATCAGTTGAAGAGCATTACGGCAGTGAGGGAATTGTTGAGAGAATCGTTCAGGCATTGAGCGACGCAGGGTTCGACACCAACAATCTTGATGCCGACGTTCTAGCGGGGGCTGACGAATTCCACATTGGGGGACGAGAAGGCACGTTGCACGTAGCGTCCGCTGTCGATGTTGGCCCAGGAAAGCAGTTACTCGATGTGGGTTGCGGCATCGGAGGGGCGGCTCGATTCCTTGCCCGATCCACCGGTGCGTCCGTCACCGGTGTCGATCTCACCCCTGAATTTGTTGAGGCAGCAATTGAGTTAACCGACCTTGTCGGTATGAGCGGCCTCGTCGACTTCAAGGTCGGCTCAGCCACAGATCTTCCCTTTTTGGACGATACTTTTGATGCCGTGACCATGCTTCATGTTGGAATGAACATCGAAGACAAGAACCAGATGATGCACGAACTCACAAGGGTGTGCCGCCCTCAGGGAACCGTTGTGGTCTACGACGTGACCATCGCCAAAGCGGGCGATCTGCCCTACCCCATGCCATGGTCGTCAACTCCTCAATTTAGTTTTCCAGAACCAGTCGCGAAGTATGAGGAGGCGGCCGCCAGTGCCGGCTTGCAGCACCTCAGTAGCTCAGATCACTACGACCTAGCCCTGAAGTTCTTCAACGAGCCACCGGCGTCTCCGCCACCGGTGTCGCTCGGCCATTTGATGGGTCCTCGCATGCTCGAAATGAGAGACAACGCCGGCGAAGCAGTGAACCAGGGTCTGATCAGTCCGGTATTGATGACGTTTCAGGTTCCCTAGATTCAGAGTGTCTTTTCGGTACCTATCCGTCTGACATCCATTTCAAAGCGGAGGCCTTCAATCGGAGGGTGAGCGACATGCCAGTGAAGTCCGGCTGCTACAGCTGGACCTATCCGTTCGATCAATGTGTCACCAGCTTGGCTGAACCAGTCTTCCGCACAATAAACATCGATCACAGTGCAGTTATGCCACCCGACACCCATTGAAGTCATTCGATCCTCCATCTCTTGACACACCTGCTCGATTCGGGACCGCCACGCTTCTTTCCCGTCAAGATCTTTCGCCACGATGCTGCCGGGTTGAAGGTCGCTCTGATCCATCAGATCACCAGCTCCGGCGACCACGAAAGATCCGGGATCATCACC
>JASMKJ010000155.1 GCA_030749275.1 Acidimicrobiales bacterium | reverse complement strand
GGCCGCAATGAGATCGAAGGACAAATTTACGTTCTCTACCCTGAGATCCGTTGTCGCCGCGGTACAAGAAGCTGAAGTCGCGGGGTCCTCGGCTACCACCCTGGATGACGACCAGATACAAAAAGTCATAGCGGCCCAGGCAAAGCGGCGAATTGAGGCAGCTGAAGCGTTCGAACAGGGTGGTCGAACCGAAAAGGCAGCCGACGAACGCGCCGAACTAAAAATCCTTGAGTCCTATCTACCGGAACAATTAGATGGAGACGAGTTAGCTGACATTGTTGAGCGGGTCCTCACCGAAGGTGGCTATTCAACAATGGCGGACATGGGTGAAGCAATGAAGGCCGTCAATGCCGAAGTGGCCGGCAAGGCAGAAGGACGAGTAGTCGCAGAACTAGTCAAATCTAGGCTCTCGTGAAAACAACGGAACGCCAGATTGCTTTAATTGGTTTTCTCCAAGCTCAGAACTGCACCACGATTCCCGCCGCGTGGCGTCACCCCGAAGCGCGACACGATGTCACCAACGTCGGCTTCTACCAGGACATAGCCAAAATCTTAGAACGAGGACTTTTCGATCTGGGGTTCTTTGACGACCGCTTGGCGATGCCCGACATGTATGGCGGAGATCACCGCCACACCGTCGAGCACGGAATTAGGTGCGTGAAATTAGATGCCGTGACTGTTTTGACGACGATGGGAATGGCCACCCAGAAGCTGGGATTAGGAGCTACCTACTCCACCACTTATTTTCCACCGTTTCATGTAGCACGAGTGTTCTCAACGCTCGACCACATGACAGGTGGACGAGCGGCCTGGAATGTCGTTACTTCGGTCAACGACAACGAAGCGAGAAATATGGGGTTGCCGCAAGCACCAGCCCATGATGTTCGTTACGACCGGGCAGACGAATTCATGGAGGTCGTCCATGGGCACTGGGACACCTGGGAAGCTGACGCTGTGGTTGCGGACCGGACAACCGGTGTGTACGCCCAGGGAAACAAAGTCCATCGGCTAGATCACACGGGAGATCATTACAGCTCTCGGGGT
The DNA here is from genome assembly GCA_030749275.1 of Acidimicrobiales bacterium. Taxonomy (GTDB): domain Bacteria; phylum Actinomycetota; class Acidimicrobiia; order Acidimicrobiales; family Poriferisodalaceae; genus UBA6944. Next base: position 6,896 of record JASMKJ010000155.1, on the reverse strand, counting down.
CCATTTACCGTGCCTCGAACTCCTCAAGGTCATCCGGTAATCATCCAAGCGGGTCAGAGTGGTCGCGGGATCGAGTTCGCTGCGCGGTGGGGCGAGCTGTTATTTATGTCGAACCCGAATCTCTCACGAGCAAGTGAAAATTATGCACAGGTGAAAGCAGCGGTAGAAGCAGCGGGTCGAGACCCTAGTCAAGTAAAAATTGCGAACCTCACGTTTCCAGTCGTAGGTCGCACTATGTCCGAAGCCGAAGACAGGCGCGCAGCCTATGACCTACTTCCCAACCTGATCGACGATCTTTCTTTGCTGTCTGAGGGACTGAACTTCGACTTCTCAGAAAAATAACTCGACGACCCACTTTCTCCTGAAGATGTCTATGCAATGACGGGCATCCAAGGAAATCGAAATCAAGTCATCGAGGTGACGGGAAAGGACACTCCCACTCTTCGAGACTTCGTTAACGTCTCAGGACGGGGCCGCTTAGCCCACCCGGTAGTAGGCGGACCGACCGAATTAGCCGATTACTTTGAGGAATGGTTCACCACTCCAGCCTGCGACGGGTTCGTCATTGCAGGGACCCACATGCCGGGTGCCTTTCAAGATTTTGTTGACCTTGTTGTCCCAGAACTTCAACGGCGAGGACTCTTTCGCACCCAATATTCAGGCAACACGCTCCGAGACCATCTTGGATTGACCCAACCCATACCAGGGGCTTGGCGACGCTAATCCCCAGCCGAAAAATCTGTAAAAGCCTCGACAATGTCCCTGCCTCGTGCCGCCCAAATATCCTGAAGCTTCACGATTTCAGACAATGCCCGATCGAGGACTCGAATTCGGAATGGTTGCCCCGTGAGCCAAGGGCGAAGAGTCAGCATCAGGTGACGAGCAGACGTTTGACCATCCGCATGCAGACGATTCGCGGCTGAAACAATCATCTTTTCCCAGCTGTTCAGGCTCGCCCTGCGCTGCCAAAGAGCGAACTCATCATCGATTTCCAGAAAGAGCGGCAAAGAGACGAGATCGCCGGCCGGCGTCGTCATCTTGTATGGCTGTTCATCGTTTGGCCAATCGCACACATATCTCACACCGGCAGCAGCCAACAAAGCGGGTGTTCGACTGGACTCAACGCCTTCGGGAGAAAACCACCCTTGAGGTCGTTGACCAGATGCTTGTTCCAAGAAATCAAGCGATTCGTCGATCATCTCGGCTTCCGACTCTTCGGTCATTTTGGAGGTGATGAGGCGGCTCGCCGCTATTCCGTGCCCAATCAGTTCGCATTCACGGGTTTGTAAATGATCGACTAGCCAGGGGTAGTGCATAGCGGTGAGTTGATCGACTGCGACCGTCACCGGAACGTTGTGTCGTTCCAAGGTGTCGAGGAGTCGGAAAATTCCGACGCGATGGCCGTATTCCCGGTGGGTCAGATGAACATAATCAGGGGCAGGTAGTTTGATGAGACCGCCACTTGGGTTCCGCAAACTGTACGCGTCCGGAGGTGGCTCCCACTCATAGTGTTCCAGCAAGATCAGCGCCCCCAGGGCAAGGGGCTCGCCGCCGGGCCAAGTCAGAGGTTTCCTATCGGGGAGAGGGGAGTAGCCGTAGTGTGGATGGTCCATGCCTAGGGACCGATCAGCCGGCATTTCGCATCCCGTTTATGGTTTTTGAGTGTTGAACAAACTCTTCGTAGTGATGCTCTATGAAGTGATCGGCGATTTCTGACGCTGTCGCCTGCCACACGAGATCGTGACCCAAGAGGTACTCCAATATCTCTTCCAAGCCTTCAATCCTGTGTGGCATGCCCATCAGATAGGGATGCAACGCTAAGGCCATTACTCGACCAGAACTGGCTCCTTCTTCATAAAGAGTGTCGAACTGGGCTTTCACCATCTCAACGAAGTCTGCTGTGTCGTGATGATGAAGGAACACTGGAACGTCGTTCAGTTCAATGCTGTAAGGAACAGAAACAAGGCGACCATTGTCCACTTGAATCGGTATTGGCTGATCGTCGTGAAGCCAATCGGCGTGATACGTGAGACCGGCGTCAGCCATTAGATCCGGAGTGCGAATTGTGTTACTTACAGCGGGACCCAACATGCCGCGGAGTTGTTGGCCGGTATGACGCCGAAGCGTTTCGACACATTCAAGATAAAAGTTGCGTTCCTCTTCCTCGGTCAATGAGGACAAATACCTAGTGTTGTAAATGCCGTGACTCATGATCTCCCAACCACGGTCAGCCATTGCTGTTCCGATATCGGGGTAATGGTCGAACACCGCCAGATTGGTCGAAGCTGTGCACTTCACGTCGTACTGATCGAGTACATCCAGCATGCGCCAGAAGCCAACTCTGTTTCCGTAATCGCGATGGGAATAGCCCTGAACATCTGGGTGCGGTGATCGAGGCCACGGATTTCTGTTTGGATCCCGTGGCGGCAAGTATTCGTAATGTTCAACATTTGGCGCTATCCACAAGGCGACCCTGGCCTCATTCGGCCAGGAAATATTGGGACGATCTGCCATTGGCAAATAGTCGACGCGATGCGGCGGTAACGGCATATCAGCACCGTAGTCATAATGACTGCTGGAAGGGAGCTATCGTCCAAAGGAACAATTCACAGTTCAAGGGGGGATCGGTGCTCAGCGAGTACAGAGTTTTGGATCTAACTGACGAACGTGGCCACTTGGCCGCGTTCATTCTCGCTCAGATGGGGGCCGAAGTCATCGCTATTGAACCCCCGTCAGGTTCAAGCGCGCGCAAACTCCCACCGTTTGCTGATGGCATTGATGACGGAGAACATTCGCTCCACCACTGGGCGTACAACCGCGGCAAGAAGAGTGTCGTATTGGATGTAGAGACACCCGAAGGAATCGCAGATCTTCGGCATCTGATAGCTGGAGCGGATCTGATGTTCGACTCTTATGACCCAGGTGTCATGGAGTCGTTGGGTTTGACGCCTTCAGATATCGCTGAAATCAACCCGCAGATCATCAGTGTTTCCATTACGGCGTTTGGTAGCGACGGACCAAAAGCTAACTGGGCGCACAGTGATCTAACGCTCCAAGCAGCCGCGGGAAACATGGTGCTAACCGGTGATGACGATCGGTCACCCCTCAGGGCTGGGGGGACTTTGCCACAAGCATTCGGTAACGCCGCGTCGGAGGCGGCCGGGGCAGCGTTGATAGCACTATTCGAGCGACAATCAACATCCGGATTGGGTCAACACATCGACGTGTCGGCTCAGCATTCAATGAATCAATGCACCCAGTCGAACTCTTTAGCGACCCCGTTGGGAGCAACGCCGCCGACCAGGCTTGCTGGCGGAGTGGAACTCGGAGGGATCCGTATCCAAGTGATGTGGCCGTGTTTAGACGGTCACGCGTCAGTCAGTTTCTTGTTTGGACCCGCCTTCGGCCCCTTCACCAAGAACCTCATGACCTGGGTATGGGAAGAGGGTTTCTGCGATGAAGCGACTCGAGACAAGGATTGGTTCGATTATGCGATGATGCTCCTCGATGGTCGAGAATCACCTGAGGAGTACCAACGGGTCAAGGATGTCCTGACGGAATTCTTTGCTACTAAGACCAAGGCTGAGCTTTTGGAAGCGGCGATGAAACGTCGTGTCCTGATAACGCCGGTGACTACTACTGAGGAAGTAGTCACTAGCGAACAGCTGGACTTTCGTGGTTACTGGGAATCGGTCGAACATAGTGACGGCTCGATCGTCGATTATCCCGGACCCTTCGCCAAGTTCACAAAAAGTCCCTTAACCGTGTTAGGGGCACCTCCCCGCCTAGGCGAACATACAGTCGAGGTGCTGGGTGAGTCTGAACGAGTGACCCACCCATCCACCGAGCCCATCGCTTCTACGGAGTTGCCGCTCAAAGGGGTGAAAGTGTTGGACTTCATGTGGGCTATGGCGGGCCCTGCTGCTTCGCGAGTGCTCGCAGATTATGGTGCGGACATCATCAGGGTCGAGTCGGCAAACAAACTCGACGCGGTTCGAACCATCTCCCCATTTCCAGATGATGTTGCTGACACAGATAAATCAGGGATTTATCACAACATGAACGCCGGGAAACGGGGTCTTACTCTCGATATGTCCAAACCGGGCGCCATAGATGTGATCTGGGATCTCATCGACTGGGCAGATGTGGTCCTCGAATCGTTTTCACCTAAGGCAATGTCGGGGTGGGGTATCGACTACGAGCAGATTCGGAAACGGCGACCAGACATCGTGATGGCATCGAGCTGCCTGATGGGACAGACAGGTCCGCTGGCGATGCTGGCTGGCTTCGGCACCATGGCTGCAGCAATATCAGGCTTCTTTTACCCAGTAGGTTGGGTCGATCGCGCCCCAACCGGCCCATACAGCGCCTACACCGACTACACGTCACCGCGTTGGCTTGTTGCATCTGTGATGGGAGCTCTTGAACACAAACGTCGAACTGGTGACGGCCAGTACATAGACCTTTCTCAGGCTGAAGCAGCCCTGCACCTTATGAGTCCAGCGTTGCTGGAGTATTCCGTGAACGGAAACATCTGGGAACGTAACGGCAACCGCGATCTTATTTTCGCTCCGCAAGGGGGATACCCGACCAACGGAGATGACAACTGGATAGCAATCTCGTGCCAGGACGATGATCAGTGGCGATCTTTGGCACGAGAAATGGGTGCAGAAGACGTGGTTGATCTCACTACTGATGAGCGGCGAGGTCGACACGACGAGCTTGATTCACTCATTTCCTCTTGGACTGCCGAACAAGATGGCCTTGAACTAATGGAGCGGCTCCAAGCTCTCGGAGTGGCCGCTCACATCGTCCAAAATTCCCCTGAGCTCGTAGCAGATGAGCAAATGACGCATCGACGTTGTTTCGTGGAGGTAGCTCACGCGAGTCATGACCCGTTTTTCGTTGACGGTACTCGTTTTCACATGTCGCGAACTCCGGCGCAGGTGACTCACGCTGGTCCAATATTCGGGGAACACAGCTTCGAGATTTTGATGGAATGCGCAGGCTACGACGGAGACGAAATAGCAGAACTTGCGGTGGCAGAACTCTTGGAATAAGCCCGGCGGTTAGGGATCCGATTCTGTAGTCAAGCGGAGTAAGGAGCTACCAAGTGTCGATCATCGGTCGTTTTTTCCCATCTCGGAAACCGGCTGGCGGAGCGGACTTCAGGGCCATGGAGATCCAGGTGCGGGTCTCAGCGGGATCAATGACATCGTCTAGTTCAAAGAAGGTGGCGGTACTGACCGCCTTGCCGTTTTCATAGAGTTTCGCCACCATCTCTTCGTAATAGGCGATGCGTTCCTCAGGATCTTCTATCGACTCGAGTTCTTTGCGATATCCGAGTTTCACGAAACCTTCTAGACCCATTCCCCCGAACTCACCTGTGGGCCAAGAGACACAAAAGACTGGAGCTTTGAAGCTACCGCCGGCCATCGCTTGAGCCCCAAGGCCATAGCCCTTGCGCAAAACCACTGTCATGAAGGGGACGGTAACGCTGGCAGAGGTCACAAACATTCTGCTTGCATGACGAACTGTGGCCTCATACTCGGCTTGTGGTCCAACCATTATTCCTGGTGTGTCACACAGAAAGATCAACGGGATATCGTGCGCGTCGCATAGTTGCATGAATCTGCTGCCTTTGTCCCCCACATCGGCATCGATAGCGCCACCCAAATGATGGTTGTTGTTGGCGATGATTCCTACTGGACGGCCTTCAACTCGTGCCAGGGCGGTAACGCACCCCGGTCCCCACCCCTTCCGAATTTCCAACACCGAATCAACATCGCACATGGTTTCGATTACTTCGCGAACGTCATAAGCGCGGAGACGGTTCTCGGGAACAATGTGTCTCAACAAGCGTTGATCGGGGGCTTCCCAATGCTCAATTGGTCCTTGGAAGTACGAGAGATATTGTTTGGCGGCCTCCATAGCCGCATCTTCGTCCTTCACGAGAATGTCAATAACTCCATTCGGATATTGAACATCGACGGGCCCCACTTCTTCTGGACGGAACACTCCCAAGCCGCCGCCTTCGATCATCGCTGGGCCACCGATCCCAATATTTGATCCTTCGGTCGCGATGATCACGTCGCAGCAACCAAGCAACACTGCGTTCCCAGCAAAACAGCGTCCGTTCGTCACGCCAACTAGGGGAACTAACCCTGAGAGCTTTGCGAAGAAGGTAAATGCCCAGCAGTCCAATCCCGCGCCGCCCATCGTGTCAGTGTCGCCTGGGCGTCCACCTCCACCCTCGGCGAGCAGAACGGTGGGAAGTTTGTTGTGTTCGGCAATTTCAAAAAGCCTGTCTTTCTTTCGGTGGTTTTGGAGTCCTTGAGTGCCAGCTAGGACCATGTAGTCATAGGACATCACCATGGTCTGGGCAGCTTCTTCATCGAACAGGTCGCCGTTTACGCTGCCGATTCCCGCGACCATGCCGTCGCCTTGGGTGTTGTCGATGAGGTCGTCGAGGGTTCTTCTTCTTCGTTGCGCCGCGACCATGAGCGGTCCGTATTCGATGAAGGTGCCCTCATCAACCAGTCTTGACAGATTTTCCCGAGCTGTCCGGTGGCCTCGACCATGGCGTTTCTCCACGGCTGTCGGCTTTGCCTCGTCCATGCCTTTGTAATGACGGTCGAAAACCTCCTGCAGGTCGGGTCTGATGAAGTCAAGATCAACTCGGGATTCACTTTCCCCTCGTTGAATTTCCAGATCAGCTTCTTCGATGAAGAGGAGCGGGTGCCCTTCGTAGATGGTGTCGCCTGGGCTTACACCAAGGGAACGAACGATGCCGGTGATGGTCGACGCGATGACGTGTTCCATCTTCATTGCTTCCATGACCGCGACAGGTTGACCCTCAGCGACCTCGTCACCAGGGTTTACATCAATAGAGATGA
>JASMKJ010000154.1 GCA_030749275.1 Acidimicrobiales bacterium | reverse complement strand
GCCGAAGACGACATTTTGGCCACCGATGGACGGTGGACCGTTGGGGACCTTCAAGCTAAAGCGCCGGCATTGTTGGACGGGCGTAGCAACCTGGCGTCAGTCGCGACCTCTATTGGTGACACCTTTAAAGGATTCGGCAAGCGACAGCCAACCGACTAAACAAGTCTTTAATAGTCAGCCAAGAAGCGGCCACTGTCGGCGTCCAAGGCCGCGGAGTACAGCCTGGTCAACATCGCTTCAAATAAGTTTCTGCTTTCGTCGTCTGGTGTGTCGATAGTCGAGAGATTGTTGGCGAGCATCCCCATCCACCACAAGTGGGCCTGCTGGTAGTCCTCGCGGACGTGACCGGTTGCGCCGCGATCCACCCCGAGGCCCACCAACTTCTCAACGTACGCTCCAATAAGCTCTGACTCCAGGGAGCGACGAGTGTCAACAGACAGGTTCGTTGCCAAGAAAAACGAAAGATCGGTCGCGCCCCCACTGAACATCGCGGTTTGCCAATCAATCACCGTGATATTCCCGTTGTCTTCGAACAGCATGTTTGCGAGCCGATAATCAGCATGAGCGATGGTCAACGGGTTCGAAAGAAGATTGTTTTGCCACCCTCCCAGCAACGGAACGAAGGAATGCAACCACTCAAGCCCTTGGGCAGGTAACACATCACCGAACCGCTCAACGAAACGAGGAAGTGACGCCGACATCGCCTGCCCCAAACCGTTCACCAACCCCGACGCATCAATACCAGGAACCCAGTCAAGATTGGAAGGACGCGACGTGGTCCAAAAGGGCGCATGTAACTGAGCGAGAGCCTCTACTGCGGCATGTGCTTCATCAGGTGAAGCGCCTCTTAGCTGATCGCCGGGACTTGCGTGATGCAGATCATCCAAAATCAAAACTGATTTGTTGCCTTCCACGAAATTCGCGCGGCATGTCGGCACCGGTGTGGTAATCAGAGGCGCCAAACGAAAATAGAATTCCGATTCCCGACGCCAGACATTCAACATCTCGCCAACCTGGCGACCCCCTGGATCCTGAGTTGGCACTTTGATGACCAGGCGATCGGGCAGATTTGTGTCGTTCACTTCCCAGGTCACATGCAATCGAGCGAGACTTCCGAGAAAAGCACTTTCGGCGGCTAGAGGTTCGCTAGTCACCGAAGAAACGGCTACGCCGGGATTAGGTGAGGCCAGGCCGCCATCGCGTAACAACCATGTCAGATGCTCTGAAGTGAACTCAGTGGGATCTTCGGGTAAGTCTTCGATCATTCTTTGATGTGTGCTTCGAATTTCTCGGGAATCCACGCTGTCAAACGATCGCGTAGTTCATCGGTCGCTTCCGCCAACAGATGGCCCGCACCAAGCAGGGGCACTAGTTCACCGCCACCAATAACCATTCGGACCAGCTCGCTGGCTTGCAAAGGCAGAATTTCGTCTTTATCGCCGTGAAACAAAATGACCGGAACTCGAGTTGCCAGATCTTCTGCGGGTTCACATCCCGCTGATTGAGTTGCCAAGGTCACCACCCCCGCACAGTGTTCTTGCAAAATGACAGCGGCTTGCAGAGCAGGGGCACCACCAAATGAATGACCCATAGTGATGAACCTCGTTGCCCCACTCCTCGTCGCCAGATCCGCAGCAGCGACAAGATCGTGGACACATTTTTCAGTGTCGTTGGGCACCCGATAACCAACACGAATCAAACCAATGCCAGAGTCCGCGAGAGTGACACCAAGCTCCTGATACAAAGCATCTGCTGGACCTAGCACCCCACCCATAGCTCCACCGCAAGCGAGCACCACGTTTTGAGCTTCGGGAGGGCCGTGCCAGAAAAGGCTCAACAACCCATCCATTGTGTAAACCTCAATGTGACGCAAATCTTGTGTCAGCATCGATTCAACTGCAGCCATGGTTCGAAGTTGTTCTAGTGGGGTTGGTGGTGGATCTGTTTCGCCGGATGAAGTTGACACAACGTTCCCTCTTTTGGCTGCAGTGAAGCTTGAATTCTGTTTACGGATTCGTCAAATGGTTTATAGAAACTGCGGATCAGCCCGTAGGGTTCGCTACGATCAATTCTCTGGTTTGGCGGGGTGGCCGAGTGGTTAGGCAGCGGCCTGCAAAGCCGTGTACGCCGGTTCGATTCCGGTCCCCGCCTCAAAAGCTCGCATAGCTAGCGGTCGAAAATGGCTGATAGGTTACGAGCACTCAGGGCGATTGGCGCAGTTGGTTAGCGCGCTTGCATGACACGCAAGAGGTCACAGGTTCAACTCCTGTATCGCCCACCACATCTGACCTGTGGGTCTGTATCTATACATGTGGACGCGGTACTACGGGCACCCCCACAAGGCGAAAGATTTTGTAGAGTGCGTCGATTGAGTGACAGCAGAGTGGTTGCTCGTAGCTTGGGACCAAG
>JASMKJ010000153.1 GCA_030749275.1 Acidimicrobiales bacterium | reverse complement strand
TGGGCGACTCCGACGGGGTTAAGGCCGCTACACGTCGGCAGGTTCTCATGCTCCTGGATCTCACAAGACGCCGCCCAAGACATCGAGTGGAGTCCTCAGATTCGTTTTGGAGGCTCTACAGGGAGTTCGAACGGGCTGTCGCAGAACGCGACGAGGAGTTGGCCAAGCGACTTCTTTACGGATCGATCTTCCAGAAGGGAACTCTCTCTGGTCGCAATCGGTGGTACCTGGAGGTTCGGTACCTGGCGTCCTTTCAGCGTTGGGAGGAACTCGAGCAACTCCCGTCCCTGCCGGATCTACTCAGACTGCGCCGCCCGGCCCTCGTTTCGGATGCCCTCGCAGAACTAGCTCTTCGAACTGACCCCCTCGTCACAACCCAGACAGTCCCAGAACGTCTGAAGGTCTTTGATGAACAAGTTGGTCCGAGGTTCCAAGCACTTGTCCCATCGGTGGAGTCGGTCCGATCCATCGCAAGTGCCGAGTACTACGTCCTCTGGCAGATCACCACCGGTGACATCCCAACCGTAATCCGGGATCGCCTAAAGGGTCTTTCGTGGGGAGAGGCCAACGAGGTAAAGCGCTACTTCGTTGAAGAACCCTCGACTCCCGTGGTTGTACCGGAGGGTTCGGTCTCCGACCTCGTAAATGAGGCCCTTCTCTGCGGACAGTATGACCGGGTCCTTGAACTGCTGATCGCCGCAGAACCCGCCGAGAATCTCATCCAGGCTTTAGCCCAGTCGGTGCAATGCACACTCAACGCAGCGGCCGGGTCGTTGATCGACCGTTACCGAGACACGCTCGGCGATTCTGTCGTTGACGAGGCCGTGAACCGCCTCCGGATCGCCGATATCGGAGAGGCTCAGGACATTTCGACTCCGACATCATGGGGTCATCAAATCAACCAGGTCGCCACAGGGGAGATAACTGAACGGCGCTTCAATGAACTTGTCGAAGAACGACCAGTCCTGGATCTGCTCCGCAGACCGGAGGAGGTCGAAGGTCTGGTTGAAGCTCTCCAACGAGCGGCAAGTGGTGAGGGAACTCGGCCTGTGATCGATCCGGCGTTACGGATTCTCAGACGCCTGGAAGAAGCCGCCGCGACCGAAGACCGTCACCTTGTTACTCGTCTGCGCTGGGAGATCATCGAACTTTGGGGGTTAGGCAACGACCCTGGAGACGTAACCACAGCAGAAGAAGTTGTCGACGAGATTGACAAACTGCTCGCGATTGGTTGCTCAGTTGAGGACTATCAGCGACTTATCGAAACCATGTGTGTCGTTTGGGATCCGTTCCTTACGGATCGCTGCTTTGGCTTAGGGATTCGCGCAATCGAGATTCTCGCCTCAGGTCAGCCGACTGGTGAAACCGACCTTCGCGCGTTTGCCGGTCCCGTCCTTTCGCGGGTGACATCTGCCAACGTTGGTCGACTCGGAGTTGAAGACGTTCTTGTCGGAGATTCAATCAGCAATGAGTTGGGTTTCGGCCTCGAACTCCGATCGCTTCTCACCGAGGTGTTGGAACAATCTCAAGAAGAATTTTCTTGGTCCGGGACCATCGGGCTTTACAGCCTTGACGAAGCCGCAACCAGGCGAGCCGCCGCTGTACTCGAGTCCGTTTTTCCTGACCTGGAAATTAGGTCGAGTCACGACCATGTCGCGAGCGATCCACTCCGCGCCATGACCTCCAACGTCGATCTGATGATCGTGGCCACCAGGGTGGCGAAGCACGCTGCCACTGACGCAATCCGGGAAGCGAGAGGCGATCGGCCTCTGGTCTACGCATCAGGAAAGGGCAGTTCCAGCATCGTTCGTGCCGCGCTCGAGTGGATCACGAGCAGAGAGGCGTTGTAAGGACTGCGTGACGGTCTTATCTGGTCGCCTCAGCGCTGAGACTGCACCCGGTATTCGGTCAAGAGGTGCTTGGTGACAAGCTCTCGATCTTTACCGAGGTTCTGGATGTCGTTCCATTTCCTGCGTTCGCCTGTATGGAAATTCCAGGAGCCACGGTCCCACCGGCAGACGGGCTTGATG
>JASMKJ010000152.1 GCA_030749275.1 Acidimicrobiales bacterium | reverse complement strand
ATGAATACCAGCGGGGGAGGGCTCAGCTACGCCCACACCGGCGCCTACGGAATGCTCTGCATGCTGGAATCAATCCGACAGGTTCGCGGCGAAGCAGCAAACCAGGTTGCCGACGTCGATGTCGCCCTATGTCATGGATGGGGCGGATACTGGTCGGCATGCTCAACGTTGATCTTCGGAGCCTCTGCGCCGTAAGCGCCCCATGGACGGTTGCTAAGGCACCAGAGGAGTTTCGTCTCTCCATCTGTCGACGCCGCCGTTCTCAACGACCTCGATGATGTGATCCACCGTGTTGTCTATATCGGTGAAGCTGGTGTACATCGGTGCAAAACCAAACCTCAATAGATCTGGGGGACGAAAGTCGGGGATAACGGACTGTTCGTGAATGAGAGCTAAACCGACAGCCTGGGCATATGGATGAAAAAGGGCGACATGAGATCCCCGTTGATCAGGATTTCGGGGAGAACGAACTTCGAACCCGGCGTCAGCTAATCGTTCATCACACAAGTGGATGAACCGTTCCGACAGCGCAACTGACTTCTCATAGACCCTGTCCATCCCTGCCTCGAGCAACATTGCGACTCCCGGTTCAATGAGAGCTGCGGACACCACGTGCGGCGTTCCCGTCAGAAACCTCTCCACGCCCGGCGCAGGCGGACTTGAAGGATCGAAACTGAACGGTGCAGTGCTTCCGAACCATCCGGCAACGGGGTTAGCTAGCTGTGTTTGATCGGAGCGGACGTAGATGAAGGCGGGAGCGCCAGGACCCCCGTTCAAATACTTGTAAGTGCATCCCACGGCCAGGTTGACTCCGGTGGCTGCAACGTTGATAGGGACGGCGCCCACTGAGTGAGAGAAATCCCAAAGCACTAGGGCGTCACAACGTTCGGCGGCCTTGTTTACCTCTTCTAGGTTCCAACGCCAACCCAACTTGTAAGACACGTGGCTGAGAGACACCAGGGCAGTGGAGTCGTCGATAGCTGATAGAAGGCTCGTCATAGGGTCGGGACTGATAGTGGTGTCCACTACTTCAACCCTGCAATTGGCTCCGGCGCTGACACACGCAGATTCGAGGATTTGTATATCGGAGGGAAAGTTTTCGCTGTCGGTGACGAGTTTTTTGCCCTCGGGTCGCGCCCTTAGGGCTGCTGTCGCAACTTTGTACAGGCAAGCAGAGGTGTTTTCGGCCAGGATCACTTCGCCGGGTTGAGCACCTAACAACTGCCCGATCAGGTCACCTACCGACCGGGATATATCTAACCAACCTTCGTTCCAGCCTCGGATGAGCCGTTCGGCCCACTCTTGGTGAACGACCCGTTGAAGTATCTCGCTCACAGCTGCGGGTTGGCGACCCAACGAGTTTCCGTCCAAATAAATAAGATCGGACTCTGCGGAACTATGCACAAAGAGATCTCGGAATGGGGCCAAAGGGTCCGCGGCATCAAGTTCGGTGGCTGACTTCACCTAATGATGGTCACACTCGCGGCATCCGAGGTCAACAGGGAGAAACCTTTAGGTGTTCAGTCGGTACCGAAAGCTGATGGGCGGTTATTGGGCGGCTGTTTGGCTTATCACCACTGGAACCCAACCAACTTCAGCGCCCTCGGGGGGTTCAACCAACACTTCCCGTTGAATGTCGGCAAGAGTTCCTTCGCTGGGAGGCTGAATAAAAGCTGTTTGCTGCCCCCATTGAGAATGTATTCGCTCAACTAAGTTCTGGAGTTCGGCTCTTTGGGATTCGCTTAAATCAAGAGCTGCTATGGCTGGTTGATCAACAAACCGGTACCAGGTGTAACGAACGACCGACCCGTCATTCAATTGTGCGACACGCACTCGGGGTAGAGGTCCATCATCAAGGGGTGGGGCGTAACCGGTTTTCTTTACGGCCGCGGGAAACGGTGAAGGTATTGAGTTCAACTGGGGAGGCGATTCGATTGCGTCAACGGCTTCCCATTCATCAGCGACTCCTCTGAAATGAGTGGGGAATACCGATGAATGGTCCGGCCATTGCAACCC
>JASMKJ010000151.1 GCA_030749275.1 Acidimicrobiales bacterium | reverse complement strand
GATAGGCCTTCTCGCAGTAATTGGCATCATCTACGGTGCCCTCGGGTGCCTTGCACAAAAAGATATGAAACGCCTCATAGCGTTCTCATCGGTGGCCCACATGGGATTCGTGATGCTCGGAATAGCCACCCTGACCGACTTTGGTATCAACGCGGCAATATTTGGAATGATCGCTCACGGGTTGATCACAGGAATGCTCTTCTTCGTCGCAGGTTCAGTGAAAGAGCGCTACCACACGCTCGAAATATCTCGACTAGGGGGCCTGCTCAAATCCGCGCCACGAATGGGCTGGATCCTTGGGCTGTGCTCGATGGCGTCACTCGGACTTCCCGGACTCGCCGGATTCTGGGGTGAATTCCCAGCAATTCTCTCTGCCTACAATCCCGGCGCGGGTATGCCCGAAGAAACCTTCCGCACTTACATGGTCATCGCTGCGATAGGCACCGTTCTTGCGGCCGGATACTTGCTATGGCTATACCAACGCACCGCGTTCGGTGAACCACCGGAAGAATTCGCCGGACATACAATCGCCGACGTCAACCGCGACGAATGGATTGCCTGGCTGCCCTTACTCATCGGCATCGTGCTATTTGGCATCTGGCCGAACCTTATTTTCAACGTGACGGACGACGTAGTGAGCGGCATAACCGCGAGCGTCGAGGCGATCGCGGCCGGTAGCTGACCATGGAAGTCCTGCTCGCCTTCTCGCGCCCAGCGCTAGATTGGCACGCGCTCGCGCCCGAATTAACCCTCTTGGCATTTGGAACACTTATTACCGTCGTCGACATCATTTGGGACGATCGTTCAAAACAAGCGATGCCCACGCTCGCGGGAATAGGGCTACTCGCCACATTGCTTCCCATTTTGACACTCGCAGTAGATGGCACCGAACGTTCAATGTTCGCGGGAGCGTATGTCGTTGACGACTTCTCACTTGTGCTGAAGGCCCTCTTCCTCATCTCTGGCTACGTCGTCATCTTGATGTCGGTGGACTACATCCGCGACGGTGACTATTACGAAAACGAGTACTACACCCTGATGCTCACATCACTCTTAGGCATGGTGATGATGAGTAGCTCCAGAGACTTAATCAGCGTCTTCGTAGCCCTTGAGCTGCTCTCCATCCCCGCATACATGTTGGCAGCATGGCGAAAGGGGGGACCACGCTCCAACGAGGCAGGACTCAAGTACTACTTAATGGGCGTATTTGCGTCGGCGGTGATGCTTTATGGAATGTCGCTCGTATATGGACTTTCTGGCTCAACGACGTTCGATGCAATAGCGCAGAAGCTCGGGGATAGCCCATCGAACCCAATCGCGATTTTAGGGATTCTCTTTGTCCTGATCGGCTTCGCCTTCAAAGTCTCTGCGGTGCCGTTTCACACATGGGCCCCCGATACCTACGAGGGCGCACCCACCCCAGTCACAGCGTTTCTCGCTGTGGCATCAAAAGCCGCCGGAATGGTCGCATTGATACAGCTGGTATTTGTTGCCTTCCTAGGCCGCGACGATGTCGTCCAGCCGTTCTTCTGGGTGATTTCAGCACTCACCATGACCATCGGCAATCTCATAGCTCTTCGCCAGAACAACATCGTCCGGCTCCTCGCGTACTCAGGTGTAGCCCAAGGTGGGTTCATGCTCGTTCCCTTCGCCGTAGCTGCCGAAGCCCCAACGAGAGCTTTTGAAGCAGTCGTCATCTATCTGGCCATATACGCGTTCATGAATCTTGGAGCATTTACCGTCGTCTTGGCGGTGGCTCGGAAGACACGATCGGGTGAAATTGACAGTTACGGTGGCCTTTTTCAATATGCCCCGGGGTTAGCGGTCGCCATGACCGTTTTCCTCGCAGCACTTGCGGGAATCCCCCCCGCAGGAGGATGGTTTGCCAAGTTCGGACTATTTAGAGCCCTCTTGGATGCGGGTGGAAGTTGGGCTGCAGCTTTAGGTGTCATAGTGGCCATCAACACCGTTATCGCCTTCGCCTATTACGCACGAATTCTTGTTCAGATGTGGTTCCAACCAACACCCGACGGTGATGAACGACCGATAGTCGTAACGGGTGCCTTAAGGGCCGCACTAGCGGTAACGGTTGTCGCGACCATGGCGTTCGGGGTGTTGCCCGGGCTAGTGGGGCATTTCGGTGAGGTATCTGTGCTGTCAGCCCTAGGCGGATAAGGAGTCAAGGTTGAACGCCGCGAACGCTCATCTCCCATGACGCGATTCGACCTGTTCGCTGAAGAAGCTCTATACGGACCCGACGGGTTTTACACCAAAGATCAAAGAGCGGGATCAGTGGGCGCCGACTTCATAACCTCACCAGAAACCAGCACCCTCTTTGGCAGTTGTATCGCTGGATACCTAGATCGCCTATGGCACGAGTTGGATCGACCAAACCCCTACGTAGTCATTGAAGCAGGATCGGGAATTGGAACCCTCTGCAGAGATATTTTCCTATCGGTCCAAGAATGCACGGAAGCTCTTCGGT
>JASMKJ010000150.1 GCA_030749275.1 Acidimicrobiales bacterium | reverse complement strand
TGACCTGTTTCTTCATCGGTTTTAACCCGGAACGTTGGATCTTCCTCTGATAGCGCTGCAAGCGCTTTCCCTAATTTGTCTTGGTCGCCTTTTGATCGAGGTTCCACGGCAACGTGGACTACTGGCTCAGGGAAAGTGAGTTGTTCCAAGACAATTGGTTTGTCCGCAGCACAAAGGGTGTCGCCGGTCCGCGTGTTCTTGAGGCCTATGCCTGCGACAATGTCACCTGCCTGGATGTCATCGCGATCTTCCCGGTTGTTGGCGTGCATTTGCAGAATTCGCCCGATGCGTTCTTTGTTGCCCGTCGTCGTGTTAAGGACCTGTCCCCCTTTTTCCAGACTGCCGCTGTAAACCCTGAAATATACGAGTTTGCCGACGTGAGGGTCCGTCATGATTTTGAACGCGAGTGCTGAGAAGGGCTCCTCATCTTGCGGTTGACGTTCTAGGTTCTCTTCGCCATTAAGGGAGGTGCCATCGATAGCTGGTATGTCGAGCGGTGATGGCAAATAGCGAGTGACTGCGTCGAGTAACGGCTGGACACCTTTGTTCTTAAATGCGGTTCCAGTAAGCACCGGGACAATTTGGTTGGAGATGGTCCCGCGACGAATTGCGTCGTGCAGGGTGTCTTCATCGACATCTTCTCCTTCTAAGTAAGCCAACATGATGTCTTCGTCTACATCTGCAAGAACTTCAAGGAGCTTGGATCGGTGTTCCTGAGCTTCGCTTTGCATGTCATCAGGAATATCAATTACGTCGTAGCTCGCGCCGAGGTCTTCGCCTTGCCATACCACCGCGTTCATGGCGACGAGATCAACAATTCCCGCGAAGTCCGCTTCTGAGCCAATTGGGAGTTGGAGGACTGCAACGTTGGCTTCTAAACGGTCCACGATGCTGGCCAACGAATCGTGAAAAGATGCCCCGGTGCGGTCGAGCTTGTTGATGAAACACATGCGGGGAACGCCGTATTTGTCAGCTTGTCGCCATACAGTTTCCGTTTGAGGCTCAACTCCTGCAACACCGTCAAATACCGCCACCGCCCCATCGAGCACGCGCAGGGACCGCTCTACTTCAACTGTGAAGTCCACGTGGCCCGGGGTGTCAATGATGTTGATGACGTGGTCATTCCACATACATGTTGTGGCAGCTGAGGTGATGGTGATGCCTCGTTCTTGTTCTTGTTCCATCCAGTCCATCGTCGCCGCGCCGTCGTGGACTTCCCCAATCTTGTAGTTCACACCGGTGTAATAAAGGATGCGTTCGGTGGTGGTGGTCTTTCCAGCATCAATATGCGCCATGATGCCGATATTTCGAACGCGGTCAAGGGGATGAATGCGTGGCATGAGAAGTCTGCTTCGGTCTCTTTGGGTCAGGGGTTATGGGTTCTTGCAGGGACAAAAGTTGCAGATGTTGCTAGGAACATCTCCGACACCCAGTGTGCCGGTTTGAGTGGTCTTATGGGGTGACGGAGCGTCTTTTCTTACCACCTGTAGTGTGCGAAAGCTTTATTGGCTTCAGCCATTCGGTGAGTATCTTCTCGACGCTTGGTTGCTGATCCGGTGCCGTTCGAAGCATCAAGCACTTCGTTGGCTAGTCGTTCAGCCATTGTGCGTTCACGTCGTTCTCGGGCGTAATCAACAATCCATCTAATCGCGAGGGTGTTGGCACGTCGCGGGCGGACCTCGACGGGGACTTGGTAGGTGGCGCCGCCGACCCTTCTGCTCTTTACTTCCAGCTGCGGTTTGGTGTTATCTACCGCTCGTTTCAACACACTGAGCGCTTCACCACCGGTCTTTTCAGACACCATGTCAAGCGCGTCGTAGACAATTCGTTCTGCTTTTCCTCGTTTGCCGCGTTGAAGGACTTTGTTAATCACTTGGGTAACAAGGGTTGAGTCATAAACCGGGTCGGCTGCAAGCTCGCGCCTGGGGGCAGCACCACGACGTGGCATTTCAGCCTTCCTTCTTTGCGCCATAGCGCGAACGGGCTTGTTTGCGAGATGAGACACCTGAGGCATCAAGCGATCCTCGAACGACTTTGTAGCGAACGCCAGGCAGGTCCTTTACACGTCCACCGCGTACCAAAACGATGCTGTGTTCTTGGAGATTGTGTCCTTCGCCTGGGATATATGCAGTTACTTCGATGCCACTTGTTAAACGAACGCGCGCCACCTTCCGCAATGCTGAGTTCGGCTTCTTGGGGGTGTGGGTGTAGACGCGTGTGCACACTCCACGGCGTTGGGGGGAACCCTTCAGTGCCGGCGTTTTAGCCTTAGTGGGTTTAGATTTTCGGCCCTTTCGGACCAACTGCTGGATTGTGGGCACCAAATACCTCTGGCTCTAGGGCCGACGGAACGAGTCGGACTCAGCCTGCCGAAAACAACTGGTGCTTCCGAGCCGGACAAAGACCGACTCACAATGCTACGACTCGCGCGCCACCTAGACAACCTGAAATGCAATCATCACGTGGCTTATCCGTTGAAGATTTCGGGTTTGGTGGCCCGCGTGGCGCGATGTTCTAGTTTGCCGAATAATCAATGAATCGCTCAACCAGTGGAATCAGGATCTGATCGAGGTCTGTCCGAGATTCTGTCGTCGCAAAGACGATCACCGATCCGATAGGCAACATCGCCAAGATGTCTTCGTTTGACGATGAGATCCAACCAGCTAGCGGCCCCCACCGCGAAGATGAAGGTTCGTCGAAAGCAGCTTCGCGCAATCCATCGACGAAGCTCATATTTCCGACCACTGGGTCAGTTACCCCGATGAGGAGAAGTGCCCCGAGTGCCTTTGCCTCCCGCATGAGACCAGCGGCAGCAACGTCACTGACGGACCGAGCCATTTCGCTGTCGCCCAAAATTGAGTTCTGGAGTTGTCGAAGAGCGGTCGGAGATAGGGGAACTAGGTCGAATCCTTTCGGCCATTGGGTGGTTTCAAGGAGCTGAGTAGCAGTGACCGACCGATCCCGTTCATCCGTTTCTAAAGCCGTGCTGTTAGTAACCGTTTTGCCGGGGTCCTGTGAGCAACCAGAGACACCGAAGCTAAACGCCAATAGGGCGCCCGCCACAACGATTCTCATGCGGCGGTTCTCTATCCTGCGTCACCGAGTTCAACTACATCGCCGCCTTCTTCACTACCTATCGTCGCTAACCACTCAGCTGGGTCAAGGTCGTCATCGGATGTGAAGAATTCCATCGGCTCATAGTCGGGGGCAGTTGTGTCAATGTTGCGGTATCGGCCTTGTCCAGTTCCAGCAGGAATCAATTTACCGATGATGATGTTTTCCTTGAGGCCTTTAAGGTCATCGCGTCTCGACTCAATCGCTGCTTCGGTGAGAACACGCGTGGTCTCCTGGAAAGATGCTGCTGATAGCCAAGAATCGGTAGCTAGCGACGCTTTGGTGATGCCCATGATCACCGGCCGCGCTTCGGCCGGGCGTTGCCCTTCCTGGACGAGACTGCGATTTACTTCCGCGTAAACCCTTTGGTCTACTTGTTCCCCTGGCAGGAACACGGATTCACCAGGTTCGCCGACAAGAACGCGTCGCGTCATTTGCCTGATGATGAGCTCGATGTGTTTGTCATGGATGGACACACCCTGCTCGCGGTAAACCTTTTGGACTTCCTCTACTAGGTATTGCTGAGTCTCCCGGACTCCACGTATATCGAGTAACTCTTTCGGGTCACGAGGCCCGTCTACCAGAGGGTCCCCTGCCCTTATCTCTTGACCATCTTGGACTGCGAGCCGTGCCATCGTGGCCACGGTGTGGGTCTCTTCTTCCCCATCATCTCCGACGACGACTATTTCGCGACCTCGGCCGTCATCGTCTCCAATTCTCACTACCCCGGACCGGGTCGCCAGGGTTGCTTTACCTTTGGGTTGACGCGCCTCGAAAAGCTCGACCACGCGAGGTAGGCCTCCAGCGATATCGCTACCGGCTACGCCGCCTGTATGGAAGGTCCTCATGGTCAACTGTGTTCCCGGCTCACCGATGGATTGAGCTGCGATCACACCGACGGCCTCACCAACCTCAATCATTTTTCCGGTCGCTAGCGAACCTCCATAAGCCTTCGCGGAAACACCGAATTCCGAATTGTCGGTTAGAGGGGAGAGAACTTGTACCCGAGTGACTTTCGGGTCGTCGCGCAATATCTCTAGTTCTTGATCTCCTATTAGCGTGCCGGCTTCCATGACTCCGTCAGTGAGTTCTACATCTTGAGCTAGGCAACGGCTGAAAAGACGTGTCTCCAGGTACGTGCGTTTTTCGGGGGTGTCTGACTCTATGTCTTCAAGCCACAACCCCAGTACCGGCCCCGACCGCTCAAATGGGTCTTCCTCGTTAATAATGAGTTCTTGGGCGACATCGACAAGTCTCCGGGTGAGATAGCCGGAGTCCGCTGTTCGCAACGCGGTATCCACGAGGCCTTTTCGTGCGCCAGGTGTTGAAATGAAGTACTCAAGCATGGCGAGACCCTCTCGGTAAGAGGATTTGATCGGTCGGGGGATAATGTCACCACGAGGGTTAGCGACAAGACCCCGGATAGCGGCAATTTGGCGAACCTGCATCATGTTGCCCCGTGCGCCTGATCCGACCATCATGTCAATTGGGTTGAATACGACCGATTTGAGTTCGCGTTCCAGAGATGCGCGGACCTCTTCAGTTGCTGAAGTCCAGATTTCAACTTCTTTTTGTCGGCGCTCGCCGTCAGTAATGATGCCGCGGCGGAACTGATTTTCTACTCGTTCCGCCTCTCCCTCGTAGCGCTCAAGAATTTCCGCTTTGTCTGGGGGGGTACGAACGTCATCGATGGAAATCGTTAGTCCCGACCTAGTCGCATATTCATATGACAGATCTTTGATTCGGTCCAAGGACGTAGCTACTTCGTTGGTTGGCCAGCCGTCAGAAAGATCACCGACGATGTCGCCCATGTCACCTTTTTTGACTGCTGTGTTGACGTAGGGAAAGTCTTCTGGCAGAGCATCATTGAATAAAACTCGCCCGGGGGTGGTTACCTGATAACCGCCCTCTTCCAGAGCCAATGCTTCGGTCCGCCAAATTATGGGTCTGTGAAGGTCGACTTGGTTGAGCGTGATTGCGCGTTCGATCTCATGGAAATGTTTGAAGACGGGTAAGTCTTTCTCATCGGCATCACCACGCATTTCTGTTAAGTAGTAGCCGCCGATAATCATGTCTTGGCTTGGAACGGTCATGGGTCGACCGTCGGCGGGGGACAAAATATTGTTAGCCGACAGCATCAGAACTCGTGCTTCAGCCTGAGCTTCAGACGAAAGCGGGAGGTGCACAGCCATTTGGTCACCATCGAAATCAGCGTTGAATGCGGCACAAACCAGTGGATGGATCTGAATGGCTTTGCCTTCAACCAAAATTGGTTCGAATGCCTGAATGCCTAGGCGGTGCAGCGTTGGTGCCCGATTTAGAAGCACTGGGTGCTCTTTGATGACTTCTTCCAGAACGTCCCACACCTCTGACCGGCGACGTTCGACCATTCGTTTGGCAGATTTGATATTTGGTGCGAGATCGAGGTCATCAAGGCGCTTCATAACGAACGGTTTGAACAGTTCCAGTGCCATGAGTTTCGGAAGGCCGCATTGGTGGAGTTTGAGAGTGGGTCCCACGACGATTACAGATCGCCCTGAGTAGTCCACTCGCTTACCTAGGAGGTTTTGTCGGAAGCGTCCTTGCTTACCTTTAAGCATGTCCGACAGCGACTTCAAAGGACGGTTGCCGGGGCCTGTCACTGGTCGTCCACGCCGACCGTTATCGAATAGAGCGTCAACGGCCTCCTGAAGCATTCGCTTCTCGTTGTTCACGATGATTTCCGGTGCACCTAGGTCTAAGAGGCGCTTTAGGCGGTTGTTCCTGTTGATGACGCGGCGGTACAGATCGTTTAGATCAGAGGTCGCGAACCGGCCGCCATCGAGCTGAACCATCGGCCGTAAGTCAGGGGGGATGACGGGAACAGCGTCAAGAATCATTGCTCGAGGGTCATTGATTCGTCGATCGTTGGGGTTCCGCCGGTTAAAGGCGCTCAGAATCTTGAGTCGCTTAATGGCTTTTTGTTTCCGTTGAGCCGACAAAGGTCGTCGGCCGTCAGCGGCTTCGATGGCTTCGCGAAGGAGCAATTCTTCATCATCGAAATCGATGCGATCCATCAATTGTGCGATGGCTTCCGCCCCCATACCACCTTCGAAGTAATCGCCGTATCGATCTTCTAGTTCGCGCCACAAAAGTTCATCTTCGATGATTTTTCGACCGTGTAGCTCACGGAATTCATCAAAAGCTCGTTCTACGGTCTCTAGTTCCTCGTCGCATTCTGTTCGAAGAGCCTCGACATCCTTGTCAGCGTCGCGTCGACGTGCTTTAAGATCTTTTTCTTTTAGACCTTCGGCTTCAAGCTCAGTGATCTCTTCTTCAAGTTCCTTTAAGCGTTCCGCTATTTCGTCGTCGAATTCTTCGCGAATGACATCAAGTTCCTCACGCATCTCTACTTCGAGGCGCGACAAATCTTCATGACGCTTCTCTTCGTCAACCCATGTGACAAGGTTCGCTGCGAAATAAATCACGCGTTCGAGTTGTTTAGCTTTTAACTCTTCGCGAATTTCTAAGCCAGTCAACAAGTATGCGAGCCAGCTTCTGGTCCCTCTCAAATACCAAATGTGAACTACTGGAGCGGCGAGCTCAATATGGCCCATCCGTTCTCTTCGAACTTTTTGTCGTGTGACTTCAACACCGCAGCGTTCACA
>JASMKJ010000149.1 GCA_030749275.1 Acidimicrobiales bacterium | reverse complement strand
GA
The DNA here is from genome assembly GCA_030749275.1 of Acidimicrobiales bacterium. Taxonomy (GTDB): domain Bacteria; phylum Actinomycetota; class Acidimicrobiia; order Acidimicrobiales; family Poriferisodalaceae; genus UBA6944. The sequence continues at coordinate 3,404 of JASMKJ010000149.1, read as the reverse complement.
AGCTGTTCCATCTGAATATGGCCAGTTCACAGCGGCCCAACTGGGGCAAGTGAAGTTTCTTGACCATGAGAGCGTGGCCTCCCCCGAAGATTTCAGTGTCCTGATCATCGGCGCGGGAGTTTCGGGACTGTGTGCCGCCATCAATCTTCAGATGCTCGGCATCAACTTTCAGGTTGTAGAACGCAACTCAACCGTTGGGGGAGTTTGGTGGGAGAATCGCTACCCGGGAGCTGGTGTAGACACCCCGAATCATCTCTATTCCTATTCATTCGCCCCCTACGATTGGCAAAAGTACTTCTGCTTACGTGACGAATTACACGGATACCTAGAACACGTCTGTGACAGCTTCGAGGTGCGCGACTTCATTCGATTCGAAACCACTGTCGAACTCATCGAATACAAAACTGAGCAACAAAAATGGCTAGCAGTACTCCGACTACCGGACGGCAGTGTTGAAGAGGTCGAAGCGAACGTTGTAATCAGCGCTGCCGGAATTTTCAATCCTCCAGTTTTCCCAAATATCGAAGGTCTTGAGGAATGGGAGGGCGAAAAATGGCACACGGCGCGCTGGCCCGACGAAGCGGACCTCGCAGGGAAAAACGTAGCGGTCATCGGAAATGGCGCTAGTTGCATGCAAATTGGTCCAGAAATTCAAGACGAAGTGAATTCGCTGACCATCTTTCAAAAATCAGTCCACTGGGCTGCCCCGTTCGAGCAGTTTCGCAAAGATGTGCCAGAACCCCTTCGGTTTTTGCTACGAGAAGTACCGCTATATCGAAACTGGTACCGAGTTCGACTTGGCTGGACATTCAACGACCGAATCCATTCAGCACTCCAAAGAGATCCAGAGTGGGAGCATCCGGAAAGATCGCTAAACGCCCAAAACGATGCCCACCGTGCATACTTCACCGAATATGTCATCAATGAACTAGGTGATAAAGCTCCCGAACTTCTTGACCGCGTCCTACCTACTTACCCGCCCTTTGGTAAGAGGATGCTTATGGACAACGGCTGGTATCGCATGTTGCGAAACCCCAAAGTCACGTTGGTCGATGAACATGTCAGCAAGATTGACTCGGCATGCCTGTACACAGATGACGGTACCGAATACGAGCCCGATGTTCTGGTGATAGCAACTGGCTTCGATGTCCTCAATTTCATTACGACATATGAAGCAAAAGGACGATCGGGGACTTCTCTCACGACGCAATGGGAGCGAGATAATGCTCAGGCATATTTAGGTACGGTTGTTCCGAACTTCCCGAACTTCTTCACGTTGTACGGTCCGAATCTCCAACCAGGCCATGGAGGGAGTCTCATCTTCGTAGTCGAGATGCAGGTCAGGTACATCATGGACATCATCCAAAAAATGCTTGACCAAAACATTGGTGCGGTTGAAATTCGTCAAGAAGTTCACGACGAGTACAACGATGACGTAGATCGAGCCCACGAAGATATGGTGTGGACTCACCCTGGAATGACTTCCTACTATCGAAATGAGCGGGGACGAATAGTCGTTAATTCACCTTGGCGCAACGTCGACTTTTACGCGATGACTCGACAAGCGAATTTGTCAGATTATTTGATCGAACCAGTCGTCGAATTGGTAGCCGACTAGCGGCTGAGTTCTTCTTCGATCAGGTTAAGCGCTCGGTCCACGTCATCGGGTGTGATGTCAAGGTGGAGCACCATGCGACTGCTTCGACCAGACCACCTGGTGATAACGCCGCGTGCTAGCAACCGTTTTTCCAAATCAGGGATATTCCGAGACGCGCTAACGAAAACCATGTTGGTGTTTTGCGCATCAACTATCAGGCCATCAATAGTGGCCAGACCCTCAGCAAGGCGCTCAGCGTTACGATGGTCATCGGCGAGGCGTTCGATGTGATTTTCAACGGCATGCTTGCCGGCTGCAGCAACCAACCCCACTTGGCGCATTGCTCCGCCCAGCATCTTTCTCCACTTGCGAGCTTCATCAATGAGTGGATCTGAGCCTGTTAACACTGAGCCAATCGGTGCTCCTAAGCCTTTAGAGAGACATACAGACACAGTGTCAAACGGGGCGGCAATCTCTGACGGGCTGACTGCCAGCTCGACTGCGGCGTTCCAGAGTCGAGCGCCGTCAAGGTGATAACCCAAGTTGTGTTCGTCGACTAGTTCGCGGCCAGCGCGGAGGTCTTCTAGCCCGACAACCTTTCCATCGGTTGTGTTTTCTAAACAAAGAAGCCGCGTACGCGCGAAATGAGCGTCATCGGGTTTAATAGCCGAGCGGGCTTCGTCTAGATCCAGCATTCCTGAATCCAGCATGGGGACGGTCTGAGGTTGAATGCTGCCTAATACTGCGGCGCCACCACCTTCAAACATGTAAGTGTGAGCATGGGCGCCAACAAGGTACTCATCGCCCCGTTGACAATGAGCCATCAGGGCGCACAGGTTCGATTGGGTTCCTGACGAAACAAACACTGAAGCCTCCTTGCCCAGCAACTCGGCGACATAACCCTCTAGGGCGCGAACTGTCGGGTCATCCCCGAAGACATCGTCACCAACTTCCGCATTAGCCATAACGTCGCGCATTGCATCAGTGGGACGGGAAACAGTGTCAGATCTGAGGTCGATCACCCTATTAATGTGCCACGTTCAGAGGACATACACATAGCCTTAGAGCATGAACACCTTTTCTGTCAGCCCAGTCACCCCACGGATCGGTGCCGAAATCACTGGTGTTGACCTGCGCGAAGAACTCAGCGACTCGATAGTTCAACAAATTCGTGAAGCCTGGCTTCAACACCAAGTGGTGTTCTTCAGAGACCAGGAACTCACCCATGAGCAACATATAGCGTTTGCTAGTCGCTTCGGTGAGCCGCACATTCACCCCACGGTTACACATCACCCGGAGCACCCAGAGATTCTTGTGATTCATGCCGACGAAAACTCAAAACACATAGCCGGTGATGGTTGGCACACTGACGTGAGCTTTGAGCAGGCACCCCCCACGGCGAGCATTTTGCGATTGACCGAAGTGCCACCCGACGGCGGAGGAGCAACCTTGTTCAGTTCTATGTATGCCGCGTACGACGCCCTCTCACCAGTGTTTCAAGATTTCCTCGAACAGAGAGTCGCTTTACATCGGTTGGGGAAGCTTCCCGGTCACCGGCAAGACGAAACACCTCCCTCAGCTCACCACTCCGTGATATCTACCCACCCCGAAACAGGAAGAAAAGCTCTCTATGTCAACCAAGGTTTCACCAAACAAATCAAGGACTTGAGTCGAGAGGAAAGCAAGGCTGTGTTGCAGTACCTGTACCGACACGTCGAGAATCCAAATTTCCATGTTCGGTTCCACTGGTCAAAGAATTCGATAGCAATGTGGGACAATCGTTGCGTCCAACACTACGCAACCTGGG
>JASMKJ010000148.1 GCA_030749275.1 Acidimicrobiales bacterium | reverse complement strand
GACGGAAACAGCGGTTACCTCTTCGCCCCTAAACGATGCACCGGCCTGTTCAACTTGATTCCGAGCTGCTATTTGGAAGTCTGTTCCGCTGATGGCTTCTACACCCAAGTAGTTATTGAGGAAGGCATAATTCATCACGGTTGCATCGATGCCGTAAACCGTTACCGAATGTTCGCTTCGGGCGAGAAACAGCGCAGCACTGAGCCCACCGGGTCCGTCTCCGATTATCGAAATGTTCGCCATTACACATCTCCCCTATTCGCTTGAGCCCGTTTTAGTGCCTGCCGGCCTGCTTTGCTGATAGGAGGCCGGCGTAATCCTGCGAATCACGGCATCGACTCTCCAGATGGGCGTACCCTGCTATTAGTTGCAGGATTAGAAGGATCGACGAAATGACTAACCACCCAGCGCTAACCGAAGTTGATTTCCATTTTGATGTTATGTGTCCGTGGGCCTATCAAACTTCGCTGTGGATGCGGGACGTACGCGATCAGCTTGACTTGACGGTTAATTGGAAGTTCTTCAGTCTTGAAGAAATAAACCTTCGTGAAGGCAAGAAGCATCCATGGGAACGGGAGTGGAGCTACGGGTGGTCAATGATGCGGATCGGGGTGATCCTTCGCCGCCTCGATATGGACCTCTTGGATCAGTGGTATGCGGTGGCGGGCAAAGCTCTTCATGTTGATGGCAATCGGCCTCATAACCCAGAGGTAGCAAAGCACCTTTTGGAACAGATTGGGGCTGATCCAAGCATCGTGGAGGAATCGATTAACGATGAGACCACCCACGATGAGATCAAGACCGAACATGACCGCGTAGTGGACACCGGAGGCTTCGGGGTTCCTACGCTGTTCTTTCCTGACGGCCAGGCGTTTTTTGGTCGTGTGCTACTTGATCCGCCTAAGGGCGATGCGGCTCTGCGATTATGGGACGCTGTGACAACCTGGCTCGAATTCCCTCACCTGTATGAGATACAGCGCCCAAAGCAAGCCACGGACGAGCAAGCGATTTACGACACCTTCAAACCTTATTTGGAGGCGCGAGATTGGGTGAGTATCAATCGCGGCAAAGTCGTTGGGTTCGAGCCCGAGAGCTGACGGACGTCAGCTACCGCCAGTTTCATCTTCATCGTCACCGACCATTTCCGCTGCCGCTGCGAGCGCTGACGCGAGGGTAACGCTTCGTTGATACACCGCTTGAAAGTAGTGTTCAGCGCTTTCTGCTTGGCTTCCTAGGGGCGGCTCGCCAAGGCTGCGTATAACAGCGGCTGCTTCTTCGGTGACGTGAATCTTTGGCGAAGAGTCAGGCAAGGAGTTCGGTCCGTGCCAAAAATCCCTAGTCTCTTTGTCGACCTCTGGTGAGGCACCGTTGTCACCAAGTCGTCGAGTCCTTGAACTCTTGCGTCGCTTGGTCATGGAGTTTCGCCTATGAGTGTGTCATCGAGTAGCTCATCGGGATCAGATGTCAATAGGGCATCTTGATCGATCCCCAGAGCGGTCCTCAACTGTTCGGCATCGAGGTCCCCAAGGGAACTGGACTTCGGAAGAACCATGTCCGCAATTCTTCGTTTACCTTGCACCACCTCTTCCACCCGCTCATCGACTGTTCCCGGGCAAACAAGACGGTGACAAATAACGGTTTTGGTTTGTCCGATTCGCCAGACGCGATCACGCGCTTGGTCCTCTACTGCGGGATTCCACCAACGGTCGTAGAGGACAACATGGCTCGCAGCGGTCAGATTGAGTCCGGTTCCGCCAGCTTTAAGCGAAAGGACCATAGCTCCGGCTCCGGTTCCAGACTGGAAGCTTTCGACTAGCCGGTCACGAGTTCCTCGCGCCAGTCCCCCGTGGTAGCACTCGATATCTCTGCCTGTCCGCTGAGTGAGGTAGGTCGCAAGACGCTCTCCCCATGTTGCGAAGTGGGTGAAAATGAGGATTCTTTCGTCCGCGGCAAACACGGCATCGATAATTTCATTTAATCGAGTGAGCTTGCCGCTTCGGCCATCGAGTGCGAGGTTTGGGTCTTCTTTGTCGTAGTTGAGCGGGTGGTTGCAAATCTGCTTAAGAGCAGTAATAGCAGCCAGTACGAGACCTTTTTGTTGGGTCGTGTTTTGCTCGCTTTCTGCGGTATCGCGAACCAATTTGTCCAACACTGCCTGGTAAAGACCAATCTGTTCTGGGGTCATTGTGCAGTGGGCGAGCTCGTCTATTCGGTCGGGCAACTCAGCAGCTATAAGCGGTTCCGCTTTGGTCCGGCGGAACACTAGAACCCCGTTGAGGGCATGCAGGGCTGATTCCGCTGCACCGATGGCGTCGCCAATTTGACTGAGTTGGTCGATGAATGCGGTACGACCACCTACGAGGCCAGGGTTGCAGAAATCCATGATCGCCCAGAGGTCTCCGAGGCCGTTTTCGATCGGGGTCCCTGTGAGAGCTAGACGGACTCTAGCGTTGAGTTTCCTCAGCTCTTTGGCTGTGGCGCTGCGGTGGTTCTTGATGACTTGTGCCTCATCGAGAACCACCCGGTCCCAAACAACGTCCGATAGCTCATCTATGTCGCGCACTGATGTGCCATATGTGGTGATTACCACGTCAGCGTCTCGAATTTTTGCCCTGAGAGCCGCTCCAGATGAACGCGAGGGCCCATGGTGCACCAGGATCTTGAGCCCGGGTGTGAAACGTTTCGCTTCTGCTGCCCAGTTGCCGACTACAGCGGGAGGGGCCACTACCAGAGCAGGGGCATCTCCTGGATGAGCACCTATGCGCGCCAAGATCGTCGGAGTCTTACCCAATCCCATATCCAGCGCTAAACATCCCCCGAGGCCGGCTTCGTCAAGGAAGGTAAGCCAACCGAGCGCTTCGGCCTGGTAGCTCCGCAGTTCGCCTTTGAAACCCTTGGGCTGAATATCTAGGTCAGAATCTATGGATCCGGCAGCACGAAGCAGGTCACTTGCCCAACTGCTGCCGGCAAGGGTGACCCCACCACTGATGCCGCCGCCTTCAAGGCCCAATGCATGTCTGAGCATTTGCGCACCGGTGAGTTCCGTGGTCTCGGCTCGCTCTGCTAATGCTGCAGCGGCCTCGGCCAAATCCGCTTTATCGAGAGCCACCCATCGGCCATGGGACTGGACCAACGGTTTGGCCTGCATCGCAAGGGCTTGGATCTCCGACGCCGTGAGTTCGACTTCACCAAAGACAGCACTCCAACTGACAGCAGTAAGTTGTTGAGCTCCGACGATGCTGTCGGCGTCCTCTGCAGTTAAACGTAGTTGGGCGACCTGCCTGCGGCGTGAGAGAGCAGGTACACGAACATCGAAACCCGCTGATTCAAGCGCTGGCCCAGTGTGAGCCATTAGTTCCCACGCTTCGTCCTGGTCAAGTAACACTTCGCCGCGGCGTCGGCCGCCTGGACGCAGGAGGGCCGGCACCATGCGTTCCAGGCGCGCGTATTGACCCTTTACTTCGGTTCGGCGAGTGTTGGACCCACTCACCATTGCGACTTCAACAGGGTCCAAAGAACTCTCGGGCCCCGGTGAGAGGACCTTGAGTTGCCAAGCACCGGAATCATCTGGTTCGTCGAGTTGAACTATCAGCGCATATTTAGCGACGGCCGTCACTGGTCGGGCCCATTGTTCGAGCTTCCGTGCGAGGTCCGAGCCGTGATCGGCCGCGGCGGTAAACGGTTGTCCGCTCAAATTTGCGAGGAATGTTTCGGCGATCTCTGCTTTCGTCCGAGGATCTGGGGGCGGGGCTGGGACATCAAGTCGACTAGCTGCACTCGTCACAATTGCGTTGACCATGCCCGTGAGAGCCGACTGAACGACTGCTCGGGCGTCCGGCCCTGGGTCAGCAGCTGTCACCGTTCCCGGTAGAGCGTTGGCGAATGCTTCGAGCCTGCTTTTGCTGATTATTCCCGGCATCCATTGAACAATGAATTCTCCCTTGTTGTTGCGGTTTCTCTTATTGCGCCTCTTTCGAATTCGTTGCAGCTTCGGAACGGTTCTTCCTTGGGCGACTAGCCCGACAGCTGTAGCCGCGACAAGACTCAACCAGCGGGCACTGGCACCAATTTGCTGAATGTTGGCTTGATTGGCGGGATCAATGTGATCAGGTTCCGCGATTCGTTGACCCGAGTTCAATTGGGTGTCCAACTCATGCACTCCATTCACGTCTAGCTCAGCGTTGCTTTTCTCAGCGACGTCCTCCCAAGGTTGAGTAGAAAGTGCAGCGAGCCACCCCAGAACATCTACTACCTGCGCGCTTAGAGCGGGTGCAGTTAAACCGGAAGGAAGTTCAATGCGCCTGTGGTCCTCCCATGCGTTCTCCGGAGCCCCGGCCGCAACCAATCGTGCGAGCACCTGTTCAGCTGACTCGGCCTCGGTGAAAGCGCCAGCGGCCCAGGCAATTACTCGGCCGCCTGTCCAGGAAAGCTGAAGGGCAACTGGTTCAGGGGTGGCGTCAACTGGAATCAACGGGACGGATTCCTCTTCCTCCTCAACGCTGTACGGTTCTCCAGTAGCGCGTTCATAGGCGTCGGTTAGCAGTGTCAACTCCCCTTCAAAGTCCAGGATCACTTGTTTGCGTTGAGGTCCCCTCATGCGGCGTATTGATTGAATCCGGTCTTCGATCTCCTCGATCATGTCGATGAGGACATTGCGCCATCGAATCGGGTCTGAGGACAATTCATTGAGTTCTTCGTCCGTCGCGACGCCGTCAGCTTCGACGCGCGCGCGAGCCGCTATCTGTTTCCACGACAGGGACGCCAACAAAGACCGAGGATCAACCTCAGTCGTTTTGGAGTCTTCGATTTCGATTGTTGGATTAGGTGCGTCCACGTGGCTTCTTCTTAGCTTCGCGGGATTGCTGAAAACAGAACTTCACGGCCAGTCATACGAGCTGCGGGTTGTGAAGGTGCGTTGGCGCATTGACACGAGTGTCAGCCGAAGCGACAACCGAAGTTTCGGCAAACTCTGTTTCAAGGTCCAATCGGTCACCACCTGAAGCGCAGGCGGGACCAACGGGTATCAATGGTAGCGGTCCCAGGGCGCAAACACCACATTTACGGCCTCAATTGGCTTCTTTGCGGCGGTAACGGTGCCGTACAGTGGGGTTATGCGCTGGTCCTCCGCCT